>NZ_JACJQO010000017.1 GCF_014696715.1 Pseudanabaena sp. FACHB-2040 | reverse complement strand
GCGCGGGCTCGAGCTGAGCAGCGAGAGCGAGACATTGAGATAGCCGAGAGCCAGTTTGCCGACACGCAAGATGGGGTGCGTCTGGAGGTAGAGCAGTCGTATTTCAACCTAGTAGCGAATCAGGACAACATCGGCACAGCAGAGCTGGCGGTGCGGCAGGCCAGAGAAGCACTAGAGCTAGCCCAGCTACGCTTTGATGCGGGAGTGGGCACTCAGCTTGATGTGTTGAGTGCGACTCGCGAGTTGACCGAGGCAGAGGGGAACTTTGTGCGGGCGATTTTGGGCTACAACCGTTCTCTGGCTGCCCTGGAGCGGGCTATCACCAACCTTCCAGCAGCGGGAACTGCTGCGCCCGGTTTCTAGGGGGTGAGCGCCAAGCAGCGTTCGCTTTCGCAAAGCAAAGGCATTAACCTTCCTCTGGAGAGTTAATGCCTTTTGTGCTTGTGGCCTCCTATTCAAGCACCTCGGTTGACTGAGATTCGCATAGCCGCTCAATTGCCTGCTCAGCAGAAATGAGGCGCTTGAGAACGACGTTGCCGATGGCGGGTTTAGCGACGTCCTGGGGCTTGACCTCGACCATTAAGACCGTGTCTTCAACTTGGTAGAGCCAAAGTTTCTCGCCCCGCTCCTCAATGAATAAATTGAGGCGACGAATGTGGGGTCGGCGCTGCCAGGCTAACTCATCCCAAAGTCCGCCAAACTCCCATACCCGGCCTGTGATCCAACCGTCTGACAGAAAGAAATACTTCACCGTCGCCACTGCCACGCCATGTCCTCTGGCATTATCCACTGTTGTGGCTCCATTTCCTATGGCGTGCGGTGGGGCTAACGCTGCGAATTTTCCCTGATGATACAAATTGCTCGCTTGGATCACTGGGTCTTGACTGTTCAAGATAGAGAGATAACCTGTCAGTTCTACCTGCGAGATCTTGACGGTAATCTCATTGAGCTGGCCCGACCTTTGTCTGCCGAGGCAAGACAACTCTAAGGCAGGTATTTTGAAAATCGCACTGAACTTTCCGGATAGGCATGGCCTAGCTGGAAAAGTGGAATGGTAGATGCACCCTGATTGTTAACCCCTGAGATGCCTGGAGGGATCTCAGGGGTTTTCTTTTGCAGCTTTTTAGGCAGGGGCGGCAGCACTCTGTGATACCCTATCCGCAATAAAGCGCAACATTCAGCCAGGAGAGTAGGGCTATGGCAAAACTGCGGGTTGGGCTGATCTTCGGCGGCCGCTCAGGAGAACACGAAGTCTCTATTCGCTCTGCCCAGGCGATTGCCCGTGCCCTGGGCAGTGGGGCCAATGCCGACAAGTACCAAGTGCTGCCGATCCACATCAACAAGGACGGCGGCTGGCTGTTTGGCGAGGTGGCTCATCAGGTGTTGACCTCAGGCAAGCCCCTCATGCTGACTGGAACTGCCGAGCCTGCTGCTAAGAGTGCTCCCGGTGCAATCACTCCAGGAGCGCCCTCTCCCCTAGGCCGCCTGCCCGTTTTTCAGCAGCTCTCAGAAATCGATGTCTGGTTCCCGGTGCTGCATGGGCCTAACGGCGAAGACGGCACAGTTCAGGGGCTGATGACGCTGCTACAAATGCCGTTTGTCGGCTCAGGCGTACTCGGATCGGCGCTGGGCATGGACAAGATCGCTATGAAGATGGCCTTTGCCCAGGCCGGACTGCCCCAAGTGAAGTACATCCCGGTCACTCGATCTGAGGTGTGGTCAAACCCCTGTGTGTTTCCTAAACTGTGCGATCGCATCGAAGCCGAGCTAGGCTATCCCTGCTTTGTCAAACCGGCCAACCTAGGATCTTCAGTCGGCATTGCCAAGGTCAACAGCCGCAGCGAGCTAGAAGCCGCCCTTGACAGTGCCGCCAGCTACGACCGCCGCCTGATTGTAGAAGCAGGCGTAGTGGCCCGCGAGGTTGAGTGCGCTGTGCTGGGCAACGACAACCCTAGAGCTTCGGTTGTGGGCGAAATTACCTTCCAAAGCGACTTTTACGACTACGAAACCAAATATACCGACGGTCAGGCCGATCTCTTGATTCCAGCCAACTTGCCCGATACCGTAACCCGGCAAATCCAAGAAATGTCGATTCAGGCATTCCAAGCCGTTGATGCTGCTGGAATCTCCCGCGTAGATTTCTTCTATGTTGAGTCGACTGGGGAAGTGCTGATCAACGAGATCAACACCCTACCTGGCTTCACCGCTACCAGTATGTACCCCCTGCTGTGGGAGGCCAGTGGTGTTTCCTTTGAGGCTCTGGTTGATACGCTGGTGCAGCTAGGTCTGGAGCGGACAGCGCAGGCGGCGGAATAGGACGCGGGGACGCGCGAAGGTTAGGAGTGGCGAGTAGAAGTTGAGGGTGTGGGAACTCGAAGCTTAAACTCCCTACGTCTCCCCTTCCCTGCGTTTCTTTCTTCAATTTCTGCCGAGATCGCGCTCCCAATTTTCGTTTGAAGTGAGTATAATCTTCCATCCGGGTAGAGCAGGCTCTGCTGCCTGTTTAGGTGATTTCACCTGAATAACCTCGGTATCTATAGGGGTTGAACTCAGCTTCAGTGCGACCGTAGGGAGCGTATTTTGAGATGCCGGTTGATAAAACAGAATTTTTGAGACTCTATCAGCAGGGAAAGCAGGATGTAGAAATCGCGCGGCTGCTGAACTGTAGCCGTGAGTATATCCGTAAGGTGCGAAACAGCTACGGGTTACCGGTGCAGCCCAAAGTTAAAAAGCTGGATCGGCTGTCAGCCGCCGACCGTCAGGCAATTGAGCAAAAGCTCCTCTCTCTGCTGCCTATTGACCAAGTCGCTGCAGAGTATGGCGTAAGCCCAGATGTTTTGCAGGAAGGGTTTCGGGAGGTCACCAGGCAGGCGCTTGTAAAGCGAAAGCAGGCCCGCTTAGTTAACATCTCCAACTATTGGCAGGGCCGACAGGTGGGAATGCTGACTATTCAATCGGTCAATCAAGACTCGGCTACATCGGAATATTGGGTCGAGGGTCGCTGCAGCTGCGGCAGGCAAAAGCAGATCACGCTAAATAATCTCAGGTCAGGTCGGGTTTTTTCCTGCTCTAAGGGCGGCTGTATGGGGCTAGCCAAGGCCAATGCTCTGGCTTACCGGCAGTCGCTCAAAGAGCTTTTAGCAGGAGAACCCAGAGATCCTTCAACGGGACGGGTTTCTGCTGTTCTTAGCTCGGCTCTGCAGGAGACTACGTAGGGGAAGACGAGGGGATTTCTCGTAATCCCCTCGTCTTCCCCTCTCTATGTCCTCGCGTCTATTTCAAAACCACAAGGGCTAGGTGGGAAAAACCGTGGACAGTTCTTTCAGGTAAACCCGATCAAACGGTTCGTCTTCGTTGAGCTGATATTGCTCGATTAGTCCATTGCGGTGAATGGAGACGGTTCTGTCTTCTTTAATCACTACAGTGGAATGCTCGAATGTGTCTCGGGCTAGCATTCTTTCTACATTGGTGGGGTTGTCTAAGACAACCAGGTTGCTGCCGTAGTAGAACATGCCTTCGCGATCCAAAACGCTCTCGGGATATTCTGCGATTAGCAGGTCAAGCTTAGGATGCCGCAGCAGGTTTTGAACGTTGGTGTTGTAGCCAGCATGGAACGCTTTGGTGGCGCGGTTAATAAACACATTGCCCTGGCACACTGCACCAATGATCCAGTCGGGGTGCTGCAGCAAAATGCTGTCGATCAACTCCTGCAGGCACTTAGTCGAAATCTGGTTAAAGCTGATGGTGGGGATGCGGGCGTCTTCCCCGGAGGAGAAAAAGGTTTTTAGGATGGCAGCGGCTACGTCAACGGATTCCCCAACGCTGGGCTTGAGATGCATGAAAATGCCGGGGGCAGAGTTGATCTCAAGGATGCTAAAGTTGCCGTCTTTCCAAGAGCGGCTAATGTCGGAGGTAATCGCGTCAATTCCCAAGCAGGTCAGACGGAAGTGCTGGGCTACATCCTGGGCCAGAATCAGGTTGTCGGGGTGAATGGTGTGGGTAGCATCAATGCTGATGCCCCCTGCCGAGAGGTTGGCGACTTTGCGCAGGTAAACGGTTTCACCTGGGTTTAGCACGGTTTCTAACGACAGACCCTGCTCCTCTAGATATAGCTGCAGGGCATGATCGCGCTGGATCTGGCCCATGGGTGACGTGGGCGTATCTGAGCGGGCAGCCGATCGGTTTTCCTTGTCGATCAGTTCATCAATGGTGGCATAGCCATCGCCTGTGACTGATGCTGGACGGCGCTCGGTGGCGGCGACAAATCTACCGTTGACGCACAGCAAGCGGTAGTCTTTGCCGGAGATACTTTTTTCGACAATGATGCGAGCGGGTTGATCGGGCACAGCAGCCTGCACGGCTCGCTCAAAAGCATGTTTCAGCTCTCCGTCGTCTTGTACCTCTGCGGTTACGCCGATGCCCTTGTGGCCCACGACGGGCTTTACTGCGACTGGGTAGCGAATGCGGGCTGCTGCTGACAGGGCTTCTTCTAGGGTGTAGACAATGTCACCCTGGGGCACCGGAAAGCCTAGCGTGTCTAGAAATGCTTTGCAGTCGTCTTTGCGGGTTGTGAAGTCGGAGTCGAGGTGGCTATCGGGATCGAAGGTGGTGGCAATGCCTCGGACCTGGTTTTTGCCATAGCCATACTGCATCAGCCCCTCATCCCACAGGTAAAAGGCGGGAATGCCTAGAGCATCTGCCGTTCTCAGCAGGGCATAGACCGTAGGGCCGCCGTAGACAGAGCGGCGAAACTGCTGTTGCAGAGTGCGGATTTGATCTTCTAGCGCAAAGAATTGCCCTCGCGCAATTGCCTCGAACCAGTCCCAAACGTCGTAGATAAGGGCCCGACTCGTTTTGGCATGGAGCGTTTGAACAGCGATGCGATCGCAATCCCTTGGGCCTTGCCCAAGGCTCCACCGATTGAGATGGAGGTCCATATCTAGGGTGCTCACCTCTGCAACGGTGCAGGCAAAGAGATGGGCCACTGAGTCGTAGGCCTGCTCTTTGAGGCGGGGATAGCGCTCGCCTACCGCCTCTAGGTAATCTGCGATCGCAAGCGGCTCGGCATTTCCAGTCAGGGCCAAATCAAATACATAGGCGGCCGTGTTGAGGTAGGGATTGGGGCCCATGTAGTGCCTGAAATTGAAGATGTCGAAGACATCACTTGCTTTAGCGTTAACGCGAACGTAGTTCAGACTTTGCTCTAAAACCATGAATATCTTTAAAAATAGGAGTCCGACATCGCTCAACCCAAACTCTAGAGTAGAACGGGCGACTCGATCCTCTATCGCAAGGTCATGCTATGTCAGAGATTCTCCAAGGGGGCTGGCCCAGGCATGGGAGTAGGGTTTTGATTGCTTTTTCCCTGCACTGCCCTCGACGATAACCCCCTCGCTTAACTTCTCGCTAACACCCTTGGCTTTCAACTGATGCTGCTCCCAGTTAGCCCTGGGGGCTTTTTTATTGGGCTAGGCTCTGGGGCGCGGGCGCGGGGGTGTGAAAAGCGATCGCACCGTCTCAGATCGGGTTTCATTTAAGTCGCCCCTGCCGCGCCAAATCGTTTCATAGAAGAAAAAAGACACGCCAGCATAGCCCATCGACCGTGCCGCCTGAACCTGCTGCTGAATCAGCGCAATTGGCACCGGCTGATTTCTCAGACCCGTCAAAATGCCCACTCCAGTAGGTACATGGCTGCGAGCAGCCCTCAGCTCTGGGTCTTGCAGCAGCGTCACAAAACTCTGCAAATTGTCCCGATAGGCCTGAATTACCAGCTCCTCAACATAGCCATCCCGCCACCAGGTCGGCCAGTCCTGCAGGCCATCCTGGTATGCCGTATCCGCCGGATGGGGCGAGAGCGACAAAACAGCTCTTGGTCGCCGTGCCTTGACCGCCCGAAAGACCTTATCCATCAGCTGAGTCATTTTGTTGGCCCGCCAGCGCGTCCACTCAGCATCGTAGGGGTTGGTCGGGGGCGCTTTGCCGCCGTGCTCCTGCCGGTAAAGGTTAATCGTAAATGGGTCGTAGCCAAACTCCACCGGCAGCGCAAAGTGATCGTCAAGCTGCAAACCATCTACCGCGTAGTTAGCCATCAGCTCACTGATCAGCCCCAGCAAAAACGTCTGCACCTGCGGATGAAAAGGATTGAGCCAAACCCGAGAATGGTGCCCCTCCTGATAGAGCTGAGCCTGAGGCAGCGCCCCCTGCTTCTGAGTTAGCCAGTCAGGATGCCGCTGAGCCAGCCGCGAATTGGCAGGAGCCATCAGACCAAACTCAAACCAGGGAATTACGCTCAAGCCTTGGTCGTGGGCTATCTCCACCAGCTCCTTCAGCATATCCCGGTCCCCTTGGGTGGCCTCTAGCGCCTCGTTGCGCCCCTGCTCATCCACATCGGGGTAAAGCCCTTGCTGGTAGCCAATTACTTGATTTGCGATCGCGCTGGGAAAAAGCGTAAACCCCCAATTCCAGACTGTTGGATAAACCGTATTGAAATGGTGATCCGCCAGCGTTTGCATCGTCTCCTGCAAAACCTGAGTCTGAAACAGCACATTGCTGTCAATATTAGTGAGCCACACCCCCCGAATCTCATGGGCCGGACCGCTCGAAGCTAGCCCCGGCTGTGCCCAAAGCGCAGTCGCCCCCCCAGAACCACCCAAACTTAACATTGCCGCCAACAACGCCAGCACCCACCAGCGCAGCCGCCTCAACCCATCCCGCATAGACCCCACCAGGCTCACTTTGTGACTACTTTCAAGCAGCAGCCTGCCTGATCAGGAGAGTTGTGGATGAGTGGGTGAGTGGATGGATTGGGCGAAGGATCCAAAGCTCTCCGCTCTCTGCTCCCTATGGCACCACTTCCAGCGGCTCCGGCAACGACATATCCCTCAGCGTATACCCGCCATACAGGGCATGGCTGCGCTGGATTACTTGATTCAAAGCCTCCGCATAGGCGGCTCCCGCATAGGGCGGCAGGTTAATTCGTGTCATATAAGCAGGGGAATAGACTGCCTTAAAGTGCTTGCTAAATGCTGGGATGGTCAATCGATTGCCCTCAAGCGTAAAAGACAGATCGAGGCTGCCATCGGCTCGGGTCGTAAACTCTGGGCTGTGCTGCAGCACCAGATCCTTCGAAAGTGTCACCTCAGGGCCGCCATACAGCAGCAGCTTCACTGGGTCTTTCTCGCTAACGATTGGGGGCAAAATCAGTCCTCGAATTGGGCTGTCGGCAGCAGGTGGGGCCAGTTCTATCGGGCTTCTACTGCTGGGCCAAGACGCAATTCGGTAATCCTGCAACCCTAGGCCGTGTAGGGCATTGGTGCCCACGAGCCCATCTGCCCCGGCAATGCGCTTAAGTTCTGAGCGGTATTTGTTTACCAGCGGCAGCAGGGCAACCTGCTCAGCCGATAGCGCTGCAGGAGAGTATCCTACCGAGAGATTAAAGCTGGTGGCCATAACCTGAACCAGGGTGGCAAAGTCCCACAGATTCAAATCATTTTGAGACACCATTTTGAAATGAAGTTGCCCAATGGCTGAGAGCACTGGTGCTTCCTCAGGGGTCAAGGCCATCAGATCCGGAACCAGATAGTTTTGCCCATACTTTTTAATCCAGCTGCCGTCGCCCCAGTGCGTGTTCATGTCAGGCATGTCGCGCAGAAAAGGCATGAGGCCCCGAACAAACTGCAGATACTGCAGATCTTGGCGGTCGATAGGCTTGAACTGGGCCTCGGCAAGGTCGCTAAGGCGTTTGGCGAGAGCGACGGTCAGCAGCGTAAAGGCGTCGGTGCTGATATCGAGATTGTGGGCCTGAAGCACCCGAAAAAACTGGGCCTCGGCGGCTGTCGTCTGCTGATAGCTCTGGTTGAGCTGAGTCAAATTGGCCTGAATAGTTCGTATCTCTGGGCGCAACTGCGGCACTTTGCGCTCCAGCACCTGCCAAAGCTGAGCGTTTAAAGCCTGATCGCTGAGAAAAAGCTGCAGCCGCTCCTGCTCCCCCAACCCCGCAGAATTGTCTCGAAAGAACCGAATAACGTCGGCTCTGGCTAAGGGATAGCTAGATGCGGCCAAAAGCCCTTTGGCAACGCCCTCGTGACGGGTTGCATAAATGCCGAGCAGGCGGGTGGTATCTAGCTGGGCAACAGAACGGCGATCGAGTCTATCTGTAAAGCCAATTCGGTGCCAGAAGCGATTATCTTCAAACTGATCGATCGCTGCCAGAATGGCCGGGTAGTGCGCCGTTAGGGCTTCAATCTGGGCAAGGTGCTGATGCTCCCAGCGGTGCTGCTGCCGCAAACGCACCTGGTAGTCTGTAGCGGCCTGCTCCACCTCTGGGGAAAACAGAGAAATTCCCTGTTCCCGCAGATGGGCGATGCTTAAGGCATGAACGCCTGGGGTATCTTCGGCGGCAGTCGGCGTGGGCAGGGGCAGTCGGCCCAGGACAATCGTTGTGCTGGTTGTGGGGCTTTCGGTGTAGTCGGCCTTTATCTCCGTCTGCTCGACCCGTTTGATGGCCTCTAATTTGGCCTGAGTCTCTAGGGGAGTGCCCAAAAAGGTACGCAGAAGATACTGCTGATTCGTCAACGCCAGCTCGTACTTATGAAAAGAGTGAACCGTGCCGGACTGCTCTAGCTCCATCTGCTGAAAGAACGCGTCGGACAGCGTGACAAGGTGGACTTCTACCAAAGGCAGCACTGCCGCCATCTCTACCCCGGCCGTGGCTGCGGCTGCAAAAAGCTGAGGGAAAAAGACCTCTCGGTAGTAGGCATCGGTATTGAACCGGCCAGCTTCTAAAAACTGCAGGTATTTTCCTTGCTGTAGGCCTTGGGTAATGAGCGGCAGGGCCGGGTTGCGCTGCAGCAGCCAGAAGAACTTATCGTCTAGAACGCCTTGCTGATTGGGCGGCAATGCATTCTGCACAGCGCTATAGGCGGCAGCAGAGAGCGGGGGCACGGTTGTACCGTTGGACAGCACAAAGGTAGTGCCCTCTGCCTGCTTGAGAAAAGTGGCTCCTTCTAGCAGATCGATCTGCGCTCTGGGTTCGACCCCGGTTAACGCAATAAAGCCGCTCCACTGAACCTCTGCCCAAAAAGCCTGGGCCCCCCGTTGTACCCCCTTTAGCAGCTCTCTGCGGCGGCTGCCTGCAAAGCGTTCTGTCGGTGAGGGCCGTTCTTCAGGTTGGTTATTAGGGACGGCAGAATTTTCTAGGGCGGCAGTTTGAGAGAGAGGCTCTGATACTGCTTGGAGCGGTTTTTCTAAGGCAGCGGTTGCGGCTGGATTAGAATAGCTGCCACCAGCTGCGGCCAGGCATAGCAGTGCTCCCAACAGGCCCCGCCTCGCTAGCCAGCGTGAGGGCAACAAGGATTGGGTGAGCCGTCCCATCACTCAGGTACCTGTCAAGAGATTGCTCAACTATACCGAATTGGAGTTGGCTCGCTTGGGTTAAGTTTTTAGCCAAAGTAGGCGGGTTCGTTACCAGGCTTCCACTTGATATTGCAGCCAATGCTAGGCTTCTGGGGCTCGGGAATCGGCTGGCCTGACAAGATGGCGTCTAGAGCGGCCCGCAAATCTTTGCCGGTAACGGGGATGTTGTTGCCAGGTCGACTGTCATCTAGCTGCCCTCGGTAGGCCAGACGACCCTCGCCATCGAAGAGGAAAAAGTCGGGGGTGCAGGCAGCAGTATAGCGCTTAGCGGTTTCCTGGCTTTCGTCGTAGCAAAGGGGAAAGGTAAAACCGAGGGACTCGGCCATCTGCTTGAGATGTTCGGGGCTGTCTTGGGGATGGGTCGCGACGTTGTTGGCGCTGATGGCGAGCAGGCCAACGCCTTTGGGGCCATAGTCCTGTCCTATCCGGGCAAGCTCTTGCTGCACGTGTTTAACGAAGGGGCAGTGCTGACAGATGAACATTACCAGCAGTGCCCGAGAGCTAGAGAAGGTCGCTAGGGAAGTAGACTGGCCAGAAACCACGTCGGGCAGGGTGAAGTCGGGAGCTGCCGTTCCGAGAGGGAGCATTGTGGACTCAACCATCACCATAGAAGCTATCTCCAGTTACGCGTGTTCTTCCGCATCGTATCTTGTGACTTTGCAGAATGCGTGGGGGCGTAAATGTTGCGGTTTGTTTCGTTTTTAGCCCTATTATTGTTTGCGGATAGACTTTTCTAGGATGCAAACCCTTGCATTTCCGGCAATTCTGCGTATCCTTAAATAGGTTTTCTAGATGAGCACTGTATCTAGACTCTTGACAACGAGAGTTGCTGCTGTATCTAGCGTCGGCTGCACCGGATAGGGCACTCAAGCCGTACTTTAGAGAATTGGAGATGAGGCAATGAAGCAGCATCAGTTAGCAGGCTGGTTGATGAGTAAGCTGATTGCAGGATCGGGAAGCAGAGGGCTGGAAGGCGGTTTGGGGCTTCTTTTAGGCCAGTCGCTTGCTGCTGCCATTGTTTTTGCCAGCCCCATAGCGTCTGCAGCCGTGCTGTCTAGCTGGGACTTTGAGCCCTCTAGCCAGCAGCTCTCGGTGACGCTGCCTAAGGGCGTTACGCCTCGATTTTTGGTCTTTGCTGAGCCTGCCCGTATTGTGCTGGAAGTGCCCAATACGCAGCTGGGTACGCTGCCAACGGAGCAGATCTATGGGGGGGCGATTCGCCGGGTGCAGGTAGTGCAGGAGACGGCCAACACTGTTCATGTTGTGCTGGAGCTGGCCCCGAATACTGTTATTGACCGTCGCCATGCTGAACTGGTTTCTGCTGAGGTGGGTGACCAGACTCGCTGGACATTGACGCCGCTGATTGTAGACAGCGGTGTTCCGATCGCAACTACCCCTGCTCCTGCTGCCCCGCTGCCAGAGACAGCGACTGTCCCAATGCCCTCTCCTGCGCCCGCTGCTCCTGAGCAGGCGACCTCCACCCTTCCGCTTGACTCAGTACCCACAGGCCCTCGATTTATTGAAACTCCTGAGGGTGAACTCAGCATTCGCGCCTCTAACCTGATGCTGCCTTCTCTGGCTGAGGGGCAGGCAACGCTGCCCAATACGCTGCCGGTAGACCCCTTTGAACCCAGCTTTGCCCCAGCGGCTCAAGTCACTGTACCGCCTCTAGATAGCACGGTGGCTGTAACTCCAAACTCGCCTCAAGTAGAGGTGCCGTTCCTAGAAGACACGGCCTCTGAACCTGGAGAGTCAGCGGGTGCGATCGCAATCAACCCCCCTGCCCTCACGGCTCCCCTCTCAAATTCAACGTCGCTAGATCCAGCAGATCTTGAGACGACAGAAACCGCACCTATCACCGTCATTGCTCCTCCCGAGCAGACCCAGGAACCCCTTGCTGCCAGTGCCCCAACCGAACCGGTAGCCACTGCTGAGCCTGCCGCTGCGCCCCAACTGGACCTCGCGGTTGAACCTCCACAGCTTGCCCCTGCGATCGCAAGTGAGCCTGCTCCAATGACCCCACCCGCTGTAGAGGTTCCGGAACCTGCTGTAGCGACAGCTCCGGCCAATGTCTTTGTTCCTCAGGTGCCTGAGGTACCTGCGATCGCACCGACTGCACCGGCAGAAATTGTGCCTGCTCCCTCCGCCACACTCACTCCCTCCGCCACACCCGAGGCCCTGAACCAAGAACCACCTTTCATTAACACCGCTGCTGCTGCCCCTCAGCCCGCTGCGGCCCCTGATGCGATCGTGACCCTGCCGCCCGCTGCCGCTGTTAGCCCTGCCGCAGCGCCCCTGACATCGACACCACCCGTGCCTGCTTCAGCTGAGCCAGTTCCCTTTCTAGCGACGGCCCCTCCCGATGGTCGACCGGCCTCCCCTGAAAACGTGATTTCCTTCGGGCAACCCCTGCCAGCAGCGACCGCAAAAGAAGAACTGCCCAGTTTTCCCTACCTTACGCCCCCCGAAGCCAATCCAGCAGCCAATCCTGATGTGCTGATTCCGGCAGGCACGCTGCTGCAGCTGCGCTATCCGGGGCCAGAGCCCCTACAGCTCGACCAGCGCTCGTCCCTAGATGCCGTGATGCTGCTGGCAGCTGACCTGAGAGATGCCAAAACCGGAGCGCTGATAGCCCCGGCAGGTAGCCAGTTAATGGGCCGCTTCGGCCCCGACGAGCTAGGGCTACGCTGGGTAAGTCAGGCAGTGCTGCTGCCGGGTCGGCAAGTGCCGCTCTCTGGAGCCTCCGCTTACTTCGCTGGCTCCCCCCAAATTTCGGGGCAAAGACTGGCCGTCAACTCCGGTATTGGAGCCTTGGCGTTAACAGTACTGACTGGCTTTACCGGCGTGGGCCTACTAGGGGGAGCCATGCTGGGAGCTACCACTGCCCTGGGTACAGCCCCGCAGATCATTGTGATCGAGCCTAACCAGATTATTGAGGTGCAGATTTTGGAAGACGTTCCCCGGAGCGAGCTGCAGTTGAATTAGGGCTGTGTTTGAGGGGACACGTCTCTTTCATGTCTCTTTCCTCCTGTCCTCTGTCTCCTGCCTTCTGTCTCCTTCTGCCTACAACAAGTGCAGAATTAACCAGCGAGGGTAGCGAAAGGTGCGCCTGCGATCGCGGGCACAAACGATGGTTGCAACCACGGGCCAAATGGCCAGCAGTAGGCAATACGTGATTAGGGGGATTACGAGCAGAATCAGCAGGGGGCCAAACACAATGGCTATCGGAAATAGGAACAGGGCGGCAGGGATACTAATGGCTAGCAGCACTAGAGAGGTGATGACGTAGTTGGTTGCTTCTTTGGCGTTGGCTTTGGCAACTGCATCTTGAGCAGTAAATAGAATCACCACAGGAATGACAAACCTCAACAGCCCTAGGAGGTTAGCCACGATGGAGTCTCTAAAGATCAGGGCGATTAGCACGCTGCCCAGCAGTGAGATTGAGCCGTGGGCGACTGCCGAGAGAATTTGGGGAGACAGGTCTTTTTGGCCTGATTGAATAATTGGCTTGACTTTTTTGGGGGTTGGCGTAGCGCCTAGGGAATCGTTCTCGGTCCCTATTGGCAGGGGATTGGCTCCGGGGTCTGTGAAGTCTGCCGCCTCAGAATCGGTTGGAGCCGGTGCTGGTGAAGTGGGCACAAGCTCTTTATCAGGCAAATCTAGGGTTTTGAAAAAGTCTCTGGCCCAGGCCTGCAGGCTTTCCTGGTCGCTCTTGTAGAGGTGCTGGCAAAGAGCTAGGGCTTTTTCAGGTTGTTCGTTGCCTCGGTAGGCTTTTCCTAGGCTGGTGCAGGCCCAGGCATAGTTGCTGTAGCTAGGGTCTGCGCCCTGAATGAAGGTTTCGAAAGCGGCGGCGGCTTCGTCGTAGCGCCGTTGCTGTAGGGCTTTACGGCCTGTAGAAAAAACTTCTGCTGCAGCTTCAGGCGACAGCAGTTCTGTAACCTGAAAAAAGGTGGCAGGAGCCTCTGCTTCGGGCGCAGGTGCGACCTCTGGTGTTGCTTCTGGTGTTGCTTCCGGTGCTGCCTCTGCAACGGCTGGCTGGCTAGCGGGAGGGGCCTCTTTTAGCAGCTTGGGCAGAACCTTTTGACCCCACTGCTGCACTTGGGGAATATCGCTTTTGATCAGCTGTTCGCAAAGTGCGATCGCATGGAGATCTTGCCCATTTTTCTGATAGGCCTGAACTAACCACATCTGGGCTTGAAAAAACTGTTTGGAGCGACGGTTAATAGATCCTTTGCAAAAGGCCTCTAGCGGCTCGATAGCATCTTGATAACGGGCCTGCTGCATGGCTTGGGCACCCGCCTGCAGCAAAGTTTCGGGAGAGGAACTCATAGGGGTTAAGTTGCAGCGCTAGCTTCAGGATGCCCAAATTTACAGAGAAAGTCGCTGTTTTGTGAAGTCTTTATAAGAGGCTGACAGATTAAAAGATTTGCTAATCGGATTCTTTAATCCCATCCTGATGCCAAATTGGGGCTAAATAGAACAATTTGTCGCTGCCTAGCCCTACCTGTGCCAGATCTTTCTCTGGCCTCGATTTACAGGCTGCATCAGTAAATTTACGGGCGACTGGTGAAGACCTTACTTAGACTTCCCAAGTCAATCATTCACACAGGAGCCAGTATGCGTCAACTCATTTTGAATCAGCTGAAATGCAATGAAACTGAAGATTGGGGGGCCGATGAGTGCCGCCTGGAAGTGTATGTTGATGGCACTCTGCAACCCTACCTAAAAAGAAGCCTTAACAATGGTCAGACGTGGGCCTTGAACCAGGCGTTTTCCTTTCAAAATTTCGTTGACATTAAGCTTTGGGATGAAGACTCTCCAGATGCCGATGACCTTCTCGGTGCGGTGCGCATTACAGCCAATCCAACCCCTGCTGCCACGGCCGCTTTTACCCGCGATGGCGCGAACTATCAGCTGCGTTATCAGGTGGTCCCTGCTCCTAGCACTTCGCCGGTAGACGCTGCGATCGCAACCTTCAAGCAGTCTAATCAACCTGGCGTTTGGCCCCATGTTAGCAAGGCCGATCTGCTAGATGATATTCAAAAGACCCTAGCTAATCCGCTGCAGGTCAACCAAAACTACACGCCGTTCTGCGGCCCCACAGCTATCGTGTTTGAGCTGGTTTCAAAGCAGCCTGCCCGTTACGTCTCTCTCTGCCAGGCGCTCTACGAAACAGGGCAGTTCCGTAGCCGCACCAAGGTAGTCAAACCTTCCCAAGGCCTGCTCCAAAGCAAGGTGAGGTCGGGCATGTCAACAGCAGACTGGATGCTAATTGCCACCCTGCGAGACACCGAAAACCTGATCTTCCCAGTGACGGGAGACTCGGGCAGCGTGGGCAACAACATCGCAGGCATCACCACGCCCTGGGAGATGAAAGGCTGGATTTACGAAATCTTGGGCTACGACCAAGTTGAGTTTGAATCAACCTTTGTCTATGGCGAGTTCGACGCTATGCGGGCTGCCGATGCGGCTCGCAGTCAGGGCGGCGTGGCGTTTTTGATGATCCACTCAGCGATGCTGGGCGGCGCGACTCCAGCAATTGCCCACCCCAACCACTGGGTTGCTTACCTGGGCGGCTTGCAGATTGATAATGGCGTTTGGTACAGCCATGACAGTGGCAAGATTCGCTTCAACTGCTACAGCTGGGGCAAGCAATATACGGTCGATTTATGCGAAGGTCCCTTTGAAGACTACATGTGGGGCGTTGTAACCGGCCGTTAAAGAGCGTTGATCTGTAGAGGCGCGTTAATCGCGTCTCTACAGGGTGTAGGGGTTGGGTTGAGCCTGTAGGATGTTGCCGGTTGAGGGTGAGTTGCGATCGCGCGTAGCCGTTTTAACCGAAGTGACCATCCAGCACTCTGCGGCCTCGTCTCGGTAAGACATCAGAGTATCGGAAACCCAGTGTAGGCTGCCGTCTTTGTGGCGAAACCGATATTCAAGGATCACAATGGCTTCTGCAAAGATGCTTTCAAAAGCCTTTTCCAGAGCAGGGGCCAGGTCTTCAGCCAAGATCTGCGATTGCCAGAGGGTGGGCTCGTCGATCAACGCCTGAGCCGTAAAGCCCAATACCCGCTCACACCCATCTGAGCAATAGTCCACCTCTATTCGGCGGTCTGCATAAACCCGCATGTGGACAATGGCAGCAGCGGCACTATTGAGAATGCTGAGCAACGAGTGCAGACGAGTCCGAAACGTTTGCAGAGCTTGGGTGCGCTGGGTTATCTCTGTGTTTAACTGCTGCTGCTGATAGTAAAACCGCTGCTGGAGGCTAATTTGGCTAATGGCAATACCAAGCTGTAGCGCCACCTGCCGCATCAGCTGAGCATCCAGCTCATCCCACGATCGAGGACTGCGGCACTGATGGGCAATTAATAGCCCCCACAGCTTTTTCTCACAGATAATGGGCACTACAAGATTGGCCTGTACCTGAAGCCGCGTCAGCAGATCTAGATAGCAGGGTGTGATATTGCTGGTATGTACGTTGGTAATGCTGCTGATATGTCCTTGGCGGTAAGGCTCAACCCAGTCAGCTTCAAAACAGGGGTCATAAATCAGCTGCCCCTGAATAGGCAGCCATTCAGCCCCTACCGACTCTATCGAAACGACCGCATCGCCACCGGGTAAAAGCTGGTAAATAATCACTCGGTCGGCTTCAAGCAGGGTACGAACCTGCTCAACAACAGCATTTAACAAGTTGTCCAGATTGACCGAAGGCTCGATCTGACGTGCGATCGCAGCCACCACCTCTAAAATCTGCTGCTCAGAGAGAAGAGAAGCAAACGGTTGTTGGTCGGGAAACATGGCATTGCAGGCCAACTGGGGCCATACACACTAGATCTTGACTTTTCATTATCTTTACGGAAGCCCTCGCTTTAGAACAAATCCACACGCACCGTAATAAAGAGAGTTATTCCTCAACAAAAGGCTCAGTTATAAACTGCCTTTGCTTTTTGATCTGCTGACCCGTGACATTAGGATGCTGGAGGAAGATGGCTGTGCGCTGGTGAGACAGGTGCGATCGCTCAAGCCAGAACAAAGGGGGCAGATTCCTGCGATCGCACTAACGATCTATGCTGGTGAAAGCGATCGCAAGACAGTGCAGTCTTCCAGCTTTTAGGCCTACCAAGCCAAACCGATTGACCCTACAGAACTGATTGAGATGGTCATGAATCTGCAGACAGGCTAGTTAGATCAAGCCCGCAGGTTAGGTCTCAACTTTCAACGTCGATCTCCCAGGGCGCAGGCCCTTCTGCATTGCGAATGAAGATGATGTCGCCATTGCTGCGAGTAATGCTAAACGCATCTAAGCGGTTGTCGGCATAGTTTCCAACGACGATAACTCGCTCCCCCGGCTGCAACTCAATCGAGTGGTGCCACTCAGGCCCCGCATTGACCACCGTTTGAACGGCTCCATCGCTGAGGACAAATTGATTGCCCTCGATTGTCTGCACATCTCCCATCAGGGTTAGGCTGCCGGGCTGCTGCAGGTTCTCTGCCGGAACTTGAGCATAAGCAGCGGGCAAACCGGTTGCCAGGGCCAGAAATAGGGCTGAGATCAGTGCTTTCATAGGACGACTTTGGCTGGAACGTTGCGCTTTAGTGTAAGGCCAAAACGTGACCCAGAAGTGACGCTAATCGGCTCTATACCTGCAGCTCAACCAGTGCCGACTGTACTTCGCTGCCCTCAATCTGCAGTCGGGCTACGCTGATCGGTAGCTTAAAGCGCCTCGGCCCCGCACTGCCCGGATTGAGAAACAAGATGCCGTTGTCTGTTGTGATCGCAGGTTTGTGAGAATGGCCGCTGATAACAACCTGAATGCCCGCGGATTTGGGGTCGAGATCCAAATCTTTAACGCTGTGCAGTAGATAGACAGCAACCCCCTCAATCTGCACTGTTTCCCGCTCAGGAATTGTCTCGGCCCAAGGGCCTTTGTCATTGTTGCCCCGTATAGCAATCACAGGAGCGATCTTGCCCAATTCTGTCAGCACCTCCAGACTCCCAATATCCCCAGCATGGAGAATCAAATTCGAGCCAGTCAAAGCCGCCAGCGCTTCGGGTCGCAGCAGTCCATGAGTATCTGAGATGACGCCGACCTGCGTACTAGATTGTGAAAGGATCTGAGGATTCACGCCGGGAGCTATGTCAGGAACCATGTCGGGAGCGATATCGGAAGTCTTTACAGCCGGAACTTGGGCAGCGGCCTGCCTATTCTTAAGATGACCGATGTTGCAACCTTTGGGTAGAAACCGAAAAATCAGATCAGCCGCCCCAGTCGCCAGCCAAATAAAATCGCCGAGCAGCCCACCCCAATCGCCTGCCCCAGCCAAAGGCCAATGCCTCCCAGGCCCACCACAAAGCCTAGGGTGTAGCCGCTGGCTAGGCCCACTCCCCAAAAAGCCAAGAAGCTAAGCAACATCGGCACCCGCGTATCTTTAAGGCCACGCAAGGCTCCGGCTGCAGTAGTTTGCACCCCGTCTAGAATCTGGGAGACAGCGGCAACGGCAAACATCGAAATAGCCAGAGAGATGACCTGAGCATTGTTGGGGTTGCCCAAATCTAGAAACAGCCCAATCGCGCTGCGGGGAAACAGCAGCAGCAGTAACGCCATCAGGATCATAAAAAATCCCCCCAAGCCCATGCCCACATAGGCTGCTCGCCGCACGCCCGCTGGATTTTGCTGACCATTCCACTGGCCGACACGAATGGTGGTGGCGTAGGACATGCCCAGCGGCACCATAAAGATCACGGCAATGGTCTGAAAAACGATCTGGTGGGCTGCCAATACTTCTGGCCCCAGCGCCCCCATCAGGTAAGTAGTAACTGTAAACAGGCCAATCTCTAGGGCAAAGGAAACGCCAATGGGCAGACCAATCCAAAACAGCTCTCGCAACACCTGAGGCTCAACTCGCAGTAGATTTTGAAACAGGCGGTAGGACTTGAGAAGGCGCTGCTTGAGCAGGTAAACCACCAGAGCGATAAACATGGCCCAATAGGAAATCACACTGGTTAAAGCAATGCCCGAAAGCCCCAGTGCGGGCAGGCCAAAGTGCCCAAACCCCAAAGCATAGTTGCCCGCCACATTTAACCCAGTGCCCGCCATCACAATTACCATGACCGGCTGCGGGTGAGACAGGGAAGACACCACATCCTTAAGTAGGGCAAAGGCCAGCGCCGGGAAAAACCCCCACAGAATGATCGTCAGGTAGGGTCGAGCCAGAATGGCGACGCTAGGGGCTTGGCCCAAGTGCTCCATCAAGCCATCCATACGCCACAGCAGACCCATAACCGGCAGCGACAGCAGCAGCGACAGCCAAAGCCCGTTGCGGGTGAGCTGCTGAATTCTTTTAGGGTTGGCGACCCCATAGGCTTCGGCTGCTAGGGGACTGACGCCGGTGATAATGCCGGAAGCGGTTACTAGCAGGGTGATGAAGGTGGTAGCGGCTAGTCCACCTGCGGCCAGCACATCTTGCCCTAACCAGCCCATCATGACCGTATCGACGAAGCTCGTCGCCGCCTGCGCCACCTGAGCCCCGGCTAAGGGAAAGGTCAACCGCAAGGCGGCTCGAATTTCATCGCGAAGCGAGGGCCGAATAAACATGGAAAACACGGGGGTAGAGGCTCCTGAACCAGGGTGATGCGATTGTGGAATTGGGGTGCTGCTGATTGTAAAACTAAGCGCTGGCGGTCAATCCTCGTGGCTAGAGCGCTGCAGAGTAGGCTTCATCAACTTTGAGGGTGGTTCCGGTAATGAACTTAGCATCGTCTGAAATTAGAAAACTGACTACCCTGGCTAGCTCGGTGTAGGTGACTGGACGGCCCAGCATCAGGTCGTTGGGCACGTCCCATCCGGCTAGCTCCTCTAGGCTGTCGGCGACGAAGAAGGGTGCGATCGCATTCATCCGAATCTGGTCTGCCCTGTAGCGTTTGGCGTAGAGCTTGGTAAAACCCTCCATTGCGGCTCGCAGGGTGCCGCTGAAGGGGGTCGCTAGACTAGGCTCCCGCGAGTCACAGGCCGAGATATTGACGATCGCACCGCCGCCCGACTGCCGCATCGGCTCAGTCACCAGCCGGGTCAGCCGCACTACGCTCAAAAACAGCATCTCAAAGTTTTCCTGCCACTGCTCGTCGGAAATGTCTAGCAGATCGGGTCGAGGCGGATCGCCAAAGCTGTTTACCACAGCATCAATGTGGCCATAGTGATCCAGCGTCGTGCTCACCAGCCGCTGCAAATCCTCAGGATTGGTTAAAGACCCCTGAGTGGCAATGCCGCCTAAATCAGAGGCCAAATCGAAAATGCTGGCAGAGCGAGCCAGCAGAGATACCCGGTAGCCCTCAGCCGCTAGCTCCCATGCACAGCCCGCCCCAATGCCGCGACTGGCGGCCGTAACAATGACGACGCGATCTGTCTTCATAATTGAATCCCCTAGAGTTTATAAAGAAAATACTTTAGAAACCATGGTAGATGAGTTCGATTGACTTTGTAAAGAAAAAACTTTAGCTTGTACCTATGACAACTCCTTCCCAAAAATCGCCCCATAACCGCACCCGCCAAGCCATTCTCCATTGCCTGAAGCAAGCTGGCCCCACCGATTCCCAGGAACTGGCGGCGGGGCTGGGCATTTCTGCGATGGCGGTGCGGCAGCACCTGTATGCCCTGCACGCAGAAAAGCTGGTGACTTACCAGGAAGAACCCCGGCCCATGGGTCGCCCAGCCAAGCTCTGGCAGTTGACCCCCAATGCTGACCGCTTTTTTCCCAATGGCTATGCTGATCTCACTTTGGGGCTAATTCAGTCGGTAATTGAAGCGTTTGGGCCAGATGGACTGGATCGCCTGTTGGCGGTTAGAACCCATCACCAGCTTGAGCAGTATCAAACGCAGATTCCCCGGCAGCAGGCGCTGGCGGCCAAGCTAAGTGCCCTGGCCCAGGTTCGCACTGAAGAGGGCTATATGGCAGAGGTGCGATCGCAACCCGATGGTTCTTACCTGTTGGTCGAAAACCACTGCCCCATTTGTGTAGCGGCAGCGGCGTGTACGGGGCTTTGCGATCGCGAGCTAGAAATTTTTCAGCAGGTGTTGGGCAACGAGGTCACCGTGAAGCGCACTGAGCACATTGTCGCGGGAGCCCGCCGCTGCGCCTACCGGGTTTGCCAGCAGGACTGCTCGGATGAGTGATCTAACTCGTTTGCAGGATATATTGGCTGCTTCGCCCATTGGTGTTGTCTTGCCTGCGATCGCTCAGCTCGATCTGCCTCACTGGTGGCTGGCGGGCGGTGCCGTTCGCAATACCGTGTGGCGGGCCTCCTTTGGCGAAACCTGCAGCTTAGTGATTAACGATTTTGACGTTGCCTTTTTTGATTTGGATGGCGATCGGGAGCAGGAACTCAAGGCCAAAACTACCTTGACGCAACAGTTTCCTGATTCCCTTTTTGACGTGAAAAATCAGGCCAGCTTTGCCCGCTGGCGCAAAGGTCGCAGGCCCTACCACAGCACTGAAGACGGCGTTGCTGACTGGCTGCATACCGCAACTGCCGTGGGCGTGCGGCTGGATCGCTCGGGACAGTGGCAGTTTTTTACCCCCTATGGCCTGACAGATCTGTGGCAAGGTCTTGTGCGGCCTACCCCAGCCCATCTGCACAACCCCGATGCTGAGCGCAAAGCAGCCTCATTTTTAGAGCGTTGCTCCCAACTCCAATTAGCCGAACCTGATAGCTAAAAGCTCACTTCCCACCAAACCTCCTCCTAGGGGGGAATAGGGGACAGATCTAGGATCTGTCACAAGGGGTATAGCTAAATCGAATCAGTGGTAAGATGATTCAAGTGTGAGGAGTTAATCGAATCGAAAAAGCCCCTGAGTCGAAACACGGACAGACGCCAGGGGCTTTTTTGTGCCCTTTTTTAGAAATATCCGCTTATTTGTCGGATGAGGTCGCTTGCGGTGTTGAGGTAATGCCGCGCCGATCCAAGGTTTCCTCTAACTTACGGATGAAGTCAACGTCGGCAGTGAGCAAGGGCTGGCTTTGGCTGCCAAAGATGGCGGCCTCGGGTGGGTGCTGCAGGGCAGCAAAGGCCTGAGCAAACTCGTAGGCATTGGTTTCTATAGGCGCATCAAAGTGGGCCGGGATGATCCGCTCAAAATCCCAGCTTGCAACCTGCTCTGCCCAGGCAGCTACCCCCTGTAGATCGTGGTCGAGAATCAGGGTCTGCAAAATGGGGGCAATGAATGGTCGGCCATTGCCATGCAGAGCGTAGAAAGAAGCCTCCCAGTCTGGCTCCCACTTGAAGGGAAATAGCCCAAAGTAGGCTTTGGCCGAATGATCGGGGGCCTTGATTGCTTCCCGCATGGCCTGCCCCAATTGAACGGTTTTGAGGCAGCCGGGTTGGAAGAAAATCGCAAACAGGGCAATCCGCTGCCACCCCTTCAGGCGGTTTTCTGGCGTGTCTGCAATTGGGTCTAGGGCACTTTCGCGAGCATGGAATAGCAGAGGGTAGGGGTCCATCTGCAGAATGGCGGGGGCTTCTGCCGGGATGGAGAGCAGCGTGTCGGTGAGCAGCAGGGTGTGCGATCGCACATGCAGCAGCGCTATCTCCCCAAAGGAGCCCCGCCCCAGGTCAATATCCAGCACCGCATAGTCAAATTCGTCGCCAAAGGGAGCCTGGTGGCTATCGATCGGTAGCTCCTGCGTGCGGTCTCTAGGAAAGCCCAGCCACGGCAGCGGCAGGTTAACCGGAAAGCTCCACTGATTGGGGGCAACCCAGACCTGCGCCTGAGGAAACTGCCGCGCAAACGGCCCCACAAAGACCTTGTGCTCCAGCCCCGAAGCGGTGGGCAGCAGAATGTGGCGTACCTCACCGTGAACCGCTTCGAGTTCTCGCACCAGGCGAATACATTCCCGTGTGGGGGCGATTGGTGCGTAGACCAGCAGCCCGCCTGCCTCTAGCCGCACCACCGTCATTCGCAACGGCACGATGGTGTAGAGAATGCCCTGCACCTGGTCAAAGGTCCAAATTGTGTCTTTAACAATCTCGTGGCGTAGGGTGCGCCGCCTGCGGTAGGGGTACAGCGGCACCAAAAACCAAAACGGCCACGACCAATCTTTTGCCTGCTGGTTCATCACAACTCGCGTTCCTTGGGTCTTGCCTCAGTAGGTTTGCATCTTAGATGAAATTTAGGATGATGTCTGGGGCAATGGCCTCTGCTTTGGGTGCAGCCATTGATTTGATAGGGCTGACTTTGCTCAACGCCAACCTACGAGAGATTTATGGGTGCGGTATGCGGTGTGATGACACACCTTACCTAATTTAGGAACGGCGTTTGGCCTTCGCTTTTTTGGCCGAGGCCGCAGTGGACTCGATGGTGAAAGGTGGAATGTCCCTCAGTTCTGGCTCATCCAGGCTGTATTGCTCGCAAACCAGGCTCAACCTTTCCCCAGGCTTTTGCAGCGCGTTGACAGAGTGGGTCAGGTCGCCCTGAAAGCAAACCAGCGTATTGGCTTTGGGAGTAATTTTGCCCACCTGCTGCCGGTGGTTGCGTAAGACCAATTCTCCCCCCTGCAGATCGGCAGGCACCTGAACGTACAGGACACTGACGACGGCAGGCGGCTGCACCGTTTTGCAGTAAGAGCGTAGGGAACGGTCGATGTGCGGATCGACGCGCGACCCTTGGCGCAGCAGCAGCGGGTTGAGATAAAAGGCGTTGTGGGCTGGGCTGAGAGCTCGATCTAAGTAGGGCTTGAAAAAGGGAAACTGCTGCTCGACTTGGGCCAAGTGCGATCGCTGAAACACAATCGAAAATCCCTTGGTGTCGACAAAGTCCCGGTTCAAATTGTTGGTGGCAAAATACGGGCAGGCCAAAATCGCTCCCCGCAAATCGCTCAGGTAGCTGGGAGAAAAGGCGCTGCTCTGCTGCTGGTAGTAAGGCATGGCAAATGGCAGGGATAGGACGGCCCCTGCATCTACTTCCGGTATAGCACGCTACGCCTTCATAGCGATTGACGATATTCAGCCAGCAGCTTGGGCAAGTAGTCAAACCCATCTACTCCGATCTGCCGCAGAAAGCCGACCCGGTACTTGCCCAGCACCTCCTGAAAGGCCTCTGCCCCAATCTGACCGTACAAAATGCTTAGCAGGCCAGCGGGCTGCCGCCACTGCTCCGAGTTGATTTGGTACAGCAGATACATGCTGAGGCTGGCTGTATAGACCGCCATATCAACGGTGTCGAGCCCGCGATAAGCTTCGGCCATGTAGGCATAGTTCATCGCCTGGGAAAACATATCGCCGATTGCCTGAGAGATCTGCAGGCCCGTTTCGAGAGATGCGATCGCTTCTGGGTACTGCGCCAACATCACCTGAGCCACGCCCAAGCTGTTGGCGCAAAGGGCCTGACTGGGCCGGTCGCCCACCTGCTCTGAGAGCTTTAGCCCCTGCTGCAAATAGGTCAAAATCGACTCGTACTGATCCACGTCGGGCGACTGTTCGCGGGTACGGAAGACTTCGCTGTAGCCCAGGTTTGCCAGTGCATTGGCCTCGCCCACACGGTCGCCTGCCTGCCGCGCCAAAATCAGCGCCCGCTGGCTATAGCTGATAGCGCTGTCGTAGTCTTTTTGCATTACCCCAGTGCGGCTGAGGTGGTTGAGGTTGGCAATTTCGCACCGCTGATCTCCAGCAGAGCGGGCGCTTTCTAAGGCCCGTTCGTGGAACTGCAGCGCCTGTCGATACTGTCCCAGTGCCCGCTGAGAGTAGCCCAGCAGCGTCAGAATTCGGGCTTTGGCTTGGGTGTTGGGCACCTGCCGCAGCGGCTGATCGAGGTAATCTAGCAGAGTCTTCAGAGGTTCTCCCGAAAGCGCTGTGAACAGGCCGCCGTAGAGGGGAAAGTAATCTTGCTGAGAAAACTGGTACAGACCCTGCAACACCAGCTGAAAGCATCCTTCGGCTAGTGCGCTTTGCCCGAGCTGCTTAAAGCGGCTCGACAGCTCGCTCCAGACCACGGCAAAGGTGAGGAAGGTGGCAATCGAAAGGCGTTTTCCGGCTTTGGGATCGTAGGGCTGCTTGTCGAACCAGGCAATCAGGCTGAGCTCTAGCCGCTGAATGGTAAAGGCCAACTCTATCCAGTCGGGGTAGGTCAGCGGAATTGGCAGGCCCTCAGGGGTGATGGTCTGATGTTTTCCTAAATCAGCAAACAGTCGCTTGAGGTGGCTGCTCTCTGTCACTTTGGCCCAAAAGCTCCAGGGGCCTCGCTGCTCTAAGGTGTTGCCAAAACCGAGAGCCTGCTGGCCCTGCTCATAAATCCAACCCACGACATTGCCCTCTAGCTGCTGCCAGCTCTTGAGGCCCTGGGCTAAGCCCGCAGCCAAATCGGCAGAGGTGGGCGCGTCTGCCTGAGAAGAGGGCGCGCCTCTGAGCATCTTTACCAGATCTGCTACCTGATCACGGGTCAGTACTTCCGGCTGATTGGGATCTAGGGCCTGCAGAATGTGGCTGAGCCGATCTTCGGGTGCAGCGGTAGTGAGGGCCTGCATCAGCGTGGAGAGAATCGCGCTGTCTTGATTTTCCTGCTGCCAGCGTTCCCACTCGCTCTGAATGGTTTTGAGTGCCCGCTGCTTGCGCATGGCTTTGGCCTGCTTCATCTCATCGTCTGCTGTGAGATCGGCCTCGATGGGCTGGGTGTATTCCTGCAGGCAGCGCTCAAAGATTTCGCCGGTACCGGCTTCAATATCTGCCTGCAGCATTTCGTAGACCTGCTCTTTTGAGCGAATCTGGCCTTTGAGCGTGGCAGTCACGATACGGTCGATGAGTTCTAGGTAGCGATCGCCCATAGTCCTCTGTCCGAAACTATGGCTTCAGACTAACAAACAACCATGAGAGTGGCGGCGGCAACTGTGCTGCGAGATCGGCTAGACGTCTGCTTGGAGGCGGGAAAGTGATGAAGAACTGTTAGGCTGACTAGAAAATAGCTGTCGCCACATTTGTTGTGGCAGAGGTGCGCCAGAAAGCTTACCCAAACTAGGCACTTAAGTGATTGACTGGGCCTTCTTTCTGGCCAAAGCTATATCGCTGGTGTTGCTGCTGTCTAAGTTGATTGCATGGTTCAGTCTCTTCTTCGCAAATTTGCCCACGCCTGGATTCAATACATTCATCCACGCCTATCTTCGTTTGTTGCAGCCGCTAACATCCTTTGGCTGGGGGTTTGCCTGCTGAGTCTCTATGTGGTTGGTCAGCTTGCAGATGAGGTGCTGGAGCAAGAGGCTTTTGCCTTTGACACAACTATTTTGCTGTGGATTAACCAGATTTCAAATCCTGTTTTAGATCGGGTGATGCTGAGTATTACCCAACTGGGCAACCCCACCATAGCGACCACCGTTACTGTCGTGAGCTTTTTGGTGCTTTGGTTACGACACTACCGCTTAGAAGCCAAAATGTTTGCGATTAACTGCTTGGGTGGGGCGACTTTGAGTACAGGGTTAAAGCTTGCATTTAGTAAAGTCAGACCTCAGCTTTGGCCACAGTTGATTCAAGAGACTACCTACAGCTTTCCCAGTGGGCATGCGTTGGGATCAATTGTGCTGTACGGGTTTTTGGCTTATTTGCTGGCGCAGCATTACCGCCAGTACGTCAAGCTAATTTATAGCCTCACCACGGTATTGATTGTGGCAATTGGGCTGAGTCGCCTGTATCTTGGCGTCCATTGGCCCACGGATGTGATTGCTGGCTACGGCATTGGTTTTCTATGGATAACGGTTGGCATTGCCCTATTGCGGCTTCAGCAGAGAAGAAAATCGGGCATTCTAGCCCCTTAGAACCCCTTAGCAGGTTGTGGTATTGGTCAAACTGTCACGCCCTGCCCTTGAGTGGGCAATCATGTCATTAAAGTGAAAAAATGGGGCACTTTTTACAGTGTAGGCAGGCTTGATAGCCAATACAGAACACTGGGTCAAGGTTTAGTATGCGTCTTCGGATTATTGCTCATACCGTTCTAAAACAGCAGCCAAAGCAGTCATCGGATTTAGCAGACAGCGAGAAACTTGCAGCCAGAGTGGGTGATGAGTTTGCGTTACTCAGCTATGAAGCGGCGGAGAACCAGCACTTTAAGGTAGTGCTGGCTCAACCCTTGGGTAATAACCGCTTGGTGTGGTATGCCTTTCAGCCCCATATAGAGCTGGTTCCTGACGCTACAGAAGAGGCTGGAACTGCTGTTGAGGACGCGGTTAAACCTGCTCCAGCCGTTGCAGAGACACCCCCAGGACTATCCTCGGCAGAGGCCGATATGACCAGCAATGCTGGCTGCGGCAGCGCGGTAGCCGTGTTGGGTGCGCTGCTGCTGATTGTGCCTGCTGTGCAGCTGCTCAACCCTTCACCTGACCGCTTAAATGCTGGGGGTTGGGGGGCTTTGGGAGTAGGGGGAATGTCGGTTGCGTTTGGCACCTGGCTAGCGGTCGATGCACTGGTGGCGGGCCGGCAGGCTAAACGCGATCGCATCCAGTCCACCTTTTTCAACCTGCTCGAAACCAGCTCTGGCGAAATCACGGTGCTGCAGTTTGCCCGCGCGGCTAATCTGTCAGGTGAGGAAGCCCAGAAATATTTGGACACCAAAGCTAAGGAATTTAACGCCACCTTTGATGTTGGCTCCGAAGGCGGCATTTACTATCGCTTTAAGTAATGTCAGTGCAGTGCCCGCTGCAATATTGTCTTTGCTTATGCCAATGGCAGCGCTCCCACTTTAAAGTCCCCAGGTTCGTCTAGGGCCAATGTCTAGGTGGATGACGTTGGGCATTTGAGTGTAGATCCCAATACCGCCGTTCCACGACAGCATGAGGGCATTGGCAACCTGCCGCCCGCTCAGCCCCTGCACCTGAACATCGACAGCCGTACCCAGCAAATGCTGGCTGCGGGAGGCACCTCCCACGGCTGCATTGACAGCGGGCGGGCGATACCACGAGTTAACTTGGAAGGGGCGATTCAGGCGATTGCGCACTTTCTGCAACTCTTGGGCTAGCGCCAAGATGTTGTCCACAATGGCCTTGCTCTCCGGGATGCGGGCGGCGTCTTTGGTGGCCTCGCCCCAGGTAAAGCTGCCGTTGGGAATGATCGGCTGGTCGGTGTAAAACGTGGAGGTGTAGCCCGGTAGGCGAAAGGCTCTGCCCACGTATTGGGATTGTGGTGGTGGCGGTGGGGCAGTGGGCCGGGGGTAGACAATCGTTCCAGCCTGCTCTACTCGGGCATGGCGATCGTAAATGTACCAGGTGTTGAACCCACTGATGTTGTCTTTGACGTATTTGAGGGCAAATCGAATGTGGTCATTAAAGGCCCCCTGTTCATTGGCGAAGGCATAACTGTTGAGCACCAGCAGCGTACCCACCGAAGCTGGTGCTTGTTCATTGGGCGCTAGCTGAGAAGACTGTATCGGGCGACGCTTGAAGATCGTGTTTTGAGTGACCCTCAGAACAAGGGCGTTTGGGTTTTCGGGGGGATAGACAACGTCGTTGTCAAAAGTGACGAAGGCGTGGGGAGTATACACAAACCATGTGCTCCGCCCCTCAACAAAATCAACGCTGTTACGAATAGCAAATTTAATGTGCTGGTTAAAGCCACCTTGGGAGTCGGCAAAGGCGTAGGAGTGCAGACTATAGGTTTTGCCGCGCGGCACAGAGACCTGCTCTGAAGCATCGAGCAAGCTTGAGTCTAAGGGGCGGCGCTTGAGCGCAGTGGGCTGATTAATCCACAGAACGGGTATGCTCTCCTGGTCTTCAAAGGGATAGACTACGACGCTGTCTGCTTCTACCTGGGCATCTAGACTGGAGACAAACCAGGTATTCAAACCGCGAATGGTTCGATCTTTCAGGGCGAATTTGATATGCCCATTAAAAGACCCGTTGATATCGGCGTAGGCGTAGGAACTGAGCGGATAGGTGCTGCCCGTAGCGACTGACTCCATTTCATTGGGCTGGAGCAGCGAGGCTGCCTCTGGCCGTAGTTTAAAGACTGTCGCTCGATTGATCCGCAGAACTTGATCTACCATCGGCAACCTACTGGTATCTGAATAATTTGCCTAACCAGCGAACGCTTAACTATAGGCTACAACTCTGGCTAAGCAGCAAATATTTTGAGCAGCTGTAGATGATGCTTAGTAGTTGGGGTGCGATCGCAACTCAGTGGCAAAGGGTCAAAGGACTCTACGGCGAAGGTAGCATTACCACTCCCTGAAGTAATGGCAGTGCCACCGCTATTCTGTCTTTTGATGGGCTATGCCAGAATGGAGCTAGCGTGGAGGCGATGCAATGGTTCAAGCGGTAGACACTGGCCCCATGAGCTTTGAGGCCTTTGTGCAATGGCTGCCAGAAGATAGCAGGCACTACGAACTCCATAGCGGTACTGTTATTGAAATGGAGCCTACAGGTTCCCATGAGCTAATCGGTGCTTTTCTAGCAGAGGAACTGACGCTGAAATTTCGGCAAGGTGCATTGCCCTATACAATTCCTAAAAGCTGTTTGATCAAGCCCCAGCTTCCCGATTCTGGCTATCGTCCGGATGTGATTGTGCTGGACAAGCGGGAACTGGCTAACGAACCGCTTTGGGAAAGTGCCTCAACGGTGCAGTATGGGCGAACCCTTCCGCTGCTGATTGAAGTTGTCAGCACGAACTGGCGCGACGATTACGGTCACAAGCTGGTGGAATATGAGGCGATGGGCGTTGCCGAGTATTGGATTGTTGACTATCGGGCTTTAGGGGCAGTGCGCTACATCGGTAAACCAAAGCAACCCACGATTACGATTTGTCAGCTGGTAGAGGGTGAATATCAGCTACGCCGTTTGGTATTGGGGCAAACGCTTGAATCGAGCATTTTTCCTGATTTGAACTTAACTATAGATAGGGTATTTCAATCAGCAGAATGCTAAGCCCTATTTCTCTACCACTCCCAACTACAAAATCGTAGGAGGGCAAAGAAAAGCGTACTCATCAAATCCATTCTTTCTAGAAGATGGGCACGGGTTATCACCCTTTGCCCATCCTACTTTTGATTTTTTGATAGATCTCTTGCAGAGGGCGAAAAAAATCTTTTAGCAGTGCTTTATCAATTGCTAGAAGTTCACCAAGATCTAGCTCGACAGCTTATTCAATCAATGGCTGTTAAGAGTAAAGATTGATGTAAATACCTGATTAAAAGGAGGTGTTGAAGAATTTGGGTTCGGAGTTTCTAGAAGGGCACTCTCAGGCTCCCCTTGGGGGCAGGGTTAGTAAGCGAATATCACTTATACGCTTGACTCAGAGAGCCTACATCAGTATTCTCGTTGATTAAGCTGTCTTGCCAGACAGCCTGATCCGCAGAACTCGAAGACCTTCGGCGGTGCCTGAAGGAGTTAGCCCCTCCGACAGGACACCTAACCCGCGTCTGTACCGAGCAGATTGACGGGCTAGTGGTCAGTTTACCCTAGCCACCCAATTTGTATTCTACGAAGCGGTGTGCTGGGGTTTTCGTGTTCTGTTTTCCTCGCCCCACCCCTTTCACGAGGGGAAACTTTGGGGCTTGTTCACCACAACTAAAGGAAGCAGAACACCATGTTTCAATCCAACGAATCGGACGCTCAAGCGTCCACCCTTTTACCTACGCCAACGCCCAAGCACGAACCGCAGCACAAAAAGGTGCGGCACCTGCTCTTTGGCGAACCTGATGCTTTGCAGCTCGTGATCAACACCCTGCACGTTCTGGGCTACACCGAAGCTACTGCCTGGAGCAAACCTCAGCCCACCAGCACTCCCGGAGAAGTGGTGCGGGTGCTGTTCAAGACCGTGCTGATAGATTAAGCAGCCGAGTTAGCACTTAGGGCGGTTCGCGGAAGCTTGCCTCAGAGACAGGGCCACTGGATCTCTGGGGCAAGCTCTCTGCACTGAGCTAGTCACGGGGTGTGGTGCGATCGCAACCTATTCAAAAAAATGCATAATCAACTATTGACATTCCAAGTTAGCGTCAGCTAGAGTTTATTCAACAAATTGAATAGGTGCAAAGATGAATATGCCTCGCAACACTGTATACCCTGGTCGCTTCACCGCCAAAACAGATGAACCCTTCGTCGTCTTTCTCATTGGCATGCGGGTCAATCAGTTCTGGAACCTCCGGAAGTGGACCTCAGTTGCTCAAGCCATGCCGCCGATGATCAAAACCCTCTATGAAAACGCTGAAGAAAAAGGGTTCTTAGGGGCCGAGCAGTTTTTCCGTCTGTTTCCGTTAACAACGATGATGGTGTCTTACTGGCGCTCTTTTGAAGACCTGGAGCGCTTTGCCCGTAGCCCCGCCGACCCTCATCTGGCAGCCTGGCAAACCTTTATGCGGCAGGTCGGCAAAGACGGCAGCGTGGGCATTTACCACGAAACCTATCAGGTGCAGCCCGGCCAGTATGAGTGCATCTATGGCAACATGCCGCAGTTTGGCTTGGCGGCCGCTACCCAGCATGTTCCCATCGTGCGAAAGACGGATCGGGCTTGCGATCGCATTGCGCAACCCCAGCTCTCTCAGCCAGAAAACGCCCAATTCTAGAAATTTTCTAAACCTCGAAACCGCCTTAAACGAGGGTTTACTTGCCTCATGACAAGCCAAAACCCTTGCTGTCAAGGCAACAGACCAGTTTTAATTAAAGCCTTCTGGCAGGGGCAGTGGACTCAGAACCTAGTTAAGGTGAACAAATGCTATTTCCTCAACATCTTAGGAGGCAACATGAGCCAGGCCAAACCCGGCGATACCGTATCAGTGCACTACACCGGCAAACTGGACGATGGCACCGTCTTTGATTCTTCTGCCAATCGCGATCCTTTACAGTTTGCGATCGGGGCTGGTCACGTCATTCCCGGTTTTGAAGAGGCTGTGGTCGGTCTGAGCCCCGGTCAAGCCGTCACCAAAATGATTCCTCCAGATCTTGCCTACGGTCCTTACCGGGATGAAATGGTCATGGTGGTAGACCGCGAACAAATTCCCCCAGAGATTCCCGTTGATGTGGGGCAACAGCTCCATCTCCAGGGGCCTGCAGGCCAGCCGCCGCTGCCGGTGCTGGTTACAGACATCTCTGAGACTCAGGTTACCCTAGACGCAAACCATCCGCTTGCTGGGGAAAACCTCACCTTCGAAATCGAACTGCTTGAAATCTCTAGCTAACCCCGCTCACAGCTAATGCAGGGCAGCAAAATGGGCCAACTCCCTAAGGCTCTATCTGCCCTGCGTTAGCTAAAGACTACTACTCCATACGCTCCGCCAAATTCATCCACCGCTCCGTGGCCGTATCAATTGTCTGCGTGAGTTCTGCCAGACGCTCAGACAGCTTCTGCACCTCGCTGTAGCCACCTGGCGGGCTTTTGTAGAGAATCTTCTCCAGCTCCTCTTTTTCAGCCTCCATCTTCGGAATCTGCGCCTCTAGCTGCTCGTACTCGCGCTTTTCCTTATAGGAGAGCTTCTTAGCTTGCTCAGCCGATCCCTGAGCAGGCCCTCCGTTTGTTTGATTAGGAGAGGCAGGAGGAGAAAGGAGAGAGGTTTGTTTCCCTTCTGCCTTTTGTCCTCTACCCTCCGCTCTCTGCCCTCTGCCCTCTGCCTTTCTATCCTCCTTCTGCTCGTCCTCTGCGGCTTTACGATAATCTAGATAGACCGAGTAATTGCCGGGATACTGACGTAGCTTGCCTACCCCTTCAAAGGCAAAGATCGTCTCAACGGTGCGATCAAGGAAGTAGCGATCGTGCGACACCACAATCACACAGCCGTTAAATTCCTCTAGATATTCCTCCAGCACGGCCAGAGTCTGCACATCCAGGTCGTTGGTCGGCTCGTCTAAAATCAGCACATTTGGCGCACCCAGCAGCACCTGAAGCAAAAACAGCCGCCGCCGTTCCCCCCCAGAGAGCTTGTGGATAGGCGAATACTGCTGGTTAGGTGGAAACAGAAACCGCTCCAGCATTTGAGAGGCCGTAATCACGCTGCCGTCTACCGTTTTGACCAGTTCTGCTGTTTCTTTGAGGTAGTCGATCACCCGCTGATCAGGGTTGACCAGCAGATCTTCGGAATGTTGGTCAAAGTAGCCAATATGGATAGTGGTACCTAGCTCTACCCGGCCCGAATCAGGCTCGATGCGGTTAGTAATGATATCCATGAGAGTCGATTTACCGATTCCGTTAGGCCCGATGATGCCGACTCGATCAAGGGGAGCAAAGGTATAGGTAAACCCGTCGATCAGGGTGCGTCCGTCATAGCCCTTAGAGACATTCTCTAGTTCGATTACCTTCTTGCCAATGCGGCGACCTGCCGTGGCAATTTCCACCTTGCCTTGACCCTGTTTAAACTCCTGGTTTTGCAGGTCGTGAACCCGGTCGATGCGGGCTTTTTGCTTGGTGCTGCGGGCCTTGGGACCCCGCCTGAGCCACTCCAACTCCCGCCGCAAAACGCCTGCGTGCTTGCGCTGGCTGCTGACCGCAGTCTCTTCAGCTTCGGCCTTTTTCTCTAGGTAGTAGGCGTAGTTGCCGGAATAGCCATAGAGGTCGCCTCGGTCGATCTCGAGAATACGGTTGGTCACCCGGTCGAGGAAGTAGCGATCGTGGGTGATCAGCAGCAGCGCGCCCCGAAACCGGCTGAGGTAATCTTGCAGCCACTCTACCGACTCGGCATCGAGGTGGTTAGTGGGCTCGTCCATCAGCAGCCCATCGGGGTCGGAGAGCAGAGCAGCGGCGATGGCAATGCGCTTGCGATAGCCGCCAGAGAGATCGCTAATGCGAGCATCAAGGTCTTCGATGCCTAGTTTGCTCAAGATCACCTTGGCGTTGGTTTCCAAATCCCACGCATTTGCTACCTCAATTTGAGCGGCAACGCTAGATAGGCGAGTCATTAGCGCATCAGCTTTTTCTGGCTCATGGCCAATCCGGTGAGACAGGTCTTCATACTCCCGAATCAGCGCCATCTGTTCGCCTGCGTCGGCAAAGACCTGCTCTAGAACGGTGTGGTCTTCATTCATCTCTGGCTGCTGCGGCAGATAGACAATGCGAGCACCCGCATTGACCCAGATTTCGCCGCTGTCGATGGGTTCAAGGCCAGCGATCATCTTGAGCAGCGTGGACTTGCCTGATCCATTGGTGCCGATCAGCCCGACCTTATCGCCCTCTTCCAGGCTAAAGTTGGCATCTTTGAGGATTTCTTTGATGCCGAAATCTTTTTTGACAGAGCGCAGAGTAAGCAGAGCCATAAATTTGTAAGGTCTGGCAGGGAGTCCAGTAACCTAGTCTAGCGCTGCAGCAGGGGCAATCAGCTAGAACGAGGGTGACTCAAGGTTTGTCTACTATGCGAATCAGGGTTTGTCCATTGTTAGTCTTGACCTCAAAGGTGCGCGGAAACTTTTTGTAGTAAGCAGCCCAGGTTGAGGTGTTGTAGTCTGCTTTGCGTTTTTGATGGCGCGACAGATAGGTGCCTACGGCAACGGCTTCAGCCCATCCTCCCTTTTTTAGGTTTTTAGTGACAGCTTCGTGAAAAATCGGCTCGATTGAGTCATTGCTATTGGAGTTAGTCTGCTTATTTTGAGAGTTGTTGCTGGCTGGCGCGGGCGCTTTTTCAGCCTGTCCGTTTTTGTCATTGGCATTGACTCTAGCCTGGGAGTCAGAGCCGTTAAGCTGTCCAGATGATTTAGTGCTGTGGGCGGTTGCCGTGGTTGCCTCAGGCTCGAGCTGGGCTGTCCCCCGTTCCAGGTAGGTGAAGTCAGTGCAGGCTTCTTTGAAAGTAATAGCCGTTTTGCCATACTCGCCGAATCCATACACGTTAAGACCCTGACCTCGTAATCGGACGACGAGAGGGGTGAAGTCGCTGTCACAAGAAACTATGCAAAAGCTCTCAAACTTGCCGCTATAGAACAAGTCCATAGCATCTATGGACAGGGCAATATCGGTAGCATTTTTGCCTGCTGAATAGTTGAACTGCTGAATGGGTGCGATCGCATATTTGTGCAAAACCTCCGCCCATCCCTTGAGATGAGGCTTGCCCCAGTGACCATAGGCTCGGCGTAAGGAGACAGTCCCTAGGCTTTCGAGCTTTGAGAAGATTAGAGCAATGCGCGATTCTGGCAGCGCAGAGACATTATCGGCATCGATCAGCAGAGCGATCTGAGCAGCGGATGCTTGCATGGCAGAGAAGGCCAGTCAGTGCAGGCCGGTCAATGAAGGTCAGTGTCTATCTAGCTTGCCCGGTAAATCACTCCTTAACCGTTCCTTGCAGAGGGGTTCATCAACACTCAATTCTTCAGGGAAAGCCCAAAAAAACTCAGTTAATTTACGGAAAGCGACCGTTGGGTACTGTAGTTCCCTTCATCCTGTTGATACTCAGCTAGGTGAACCTCAGCTACCCGGTACTAACGGGTGATCTGATGACGCAGTTTAGATCGAGCAAATGACATATCCCCTGGGCCTGAATTTGGTTTGACTGGTGCAACGCTGGCCATTCCAAAGACTGTCCATGTTTCTTAGCAGATCTATCCCTTCAAAACGGTAAGCATTATGCAAATCAAAATCCAACTTCTGTCCAACGGTTGGTACGCTTGCCAGGTGCGTCATTCTTCTCAGGGCGGCCTGTCTACTGACTCTTGGCATGTCTCTCCGCTGGAAGCCTATCTGCACATCATGGGCTATGACCGGCCAGGCACCCATATTGAGCTGCCCCCAGGTGAAAAAATAGATCGGCTGCGGGAACAAGCGATCGAACCCTAAGCAAAATACCCACCTCAAGGCTGATCCTGAACCACTGCTGGGCTGTCTGTGTTGCTCCGTTGCCACCTTCAATGGGGCAACATAGATCTATTAAGGTCCGGCGAATTCGACCCGCAAGGTAAGTAGCGTTACCTAACCTTAGGCTAGGGTGTCTGATGAGCCTGGCGCACTACCCTGAGATGATGAGTGTGGTAATGTTTGGTGCTATGAAAGTTGTCAGCCCTGCTCCCGACGCTAAAGTAACGGTTGAAAAGACGATTTATCAAGACAGCCTAATTGATCGGCTGTGTATCTGGCTGTTTAGCCGCAAGATGGCTAAGGCAGTTGGTCAGAAGACCCGCCTAAAAGGCTACGACGGCCTAGTAGATCTGTCAAAACAGATGATGCAGGGACGCAATGCCCAGGAGCAGAAAAATGTGGTGCTGGTGGTGCTCAATTCGCTGCTGCCATCTCAGGTGCTGGCGCTGGTTCGCAAGCTGGTTGCCCCGAATCAGCTTGTGTGTGAACTCAATGCCTGGTTTGCTACGCGCATGTTTGGCTGGCTTGTAGGCCCCTCTGAGGTGCGACAGGCCGAGGTAACTGGGCCGGATGGCGACGTGAATCTGCAAAAGAGCGCCGTATATATTAAGAAGTGCCGCTATCTGGAGCAAAGCCAGTGCGCTGCCATGTGCGTCAATATGTGCAAGCTGCCGACCCAAGAGTTTTTCGCCCAAGAATTTGGCATTCCCTTGACCATGACGCCCAACTTTGAAGACTACAGCTGCGAAATGGTCTTTGGTCAGATGCCGCTGCCCATTGAAGAAGAAGCTGCTTACAATCAGCCTTGTCTAGCAATGCATGGCGGGACAACACCCTCGACAGAAGCCTGCCCTAAAATTCGCAACTAGGGGTATCTAAGCCCTCAGCTTGCTATCAGCCCCCCCAACATCTGCAGCCCTAGGGTTAACACAACAGCCCCCAGCATCAGCAGGCTCAGGGGGCGCAAAGTGCCCTCAAGTTGCTGCAGCCGCTGCTCTAGTTCGCCCTCATAGTATTCGCCCAGCTTTTCTAGCAAGGTGTCTAATGTGCCGGTCTCTTCTCCGGTGCGAATCATTTGAAGGGTTGTAGGCGGCACTTTTCCCTGCAGGCTTTGGCTCAAGGTCCGTCCTCGGCGAACTTGCTGGGCTGCTGTACCGATAGCTGCTGCCAGCAGCGGATCTTGCAGGCGAGGGCGCAGTAGCTCTAGAGCCTGATCCATCGCTAGGCCGCAGCGCAAAGGCAGAGCTAGCTCGGCTACGTGGGTTTGCGATCGCGCCTCAATCACACCTTTCAACCCAGGTATGGGCCGCAGCAGAGAATACTCCAGCCCGCCCAACCCCTCCAGCCGGACGAAATCTTTGCCCACGAGGGCCAACACCAAGAGTGCGGCTAGAGGCCAGAGCAGAGGTGGGCGCAATACCTGGTCAGTGCCCAGCAGCAATGCCGCCAACCCAATCAGCAAAACCACAACCACCATACCCAATGTCACCATGACTGAGCCGTACAGCTTGGCTCGCCGTTGATGCACCTCCGTCTGTTTGGCTAGGCGCAGACTGACCTCTGCCAACGCACCACTGGTTTCACCTAGCTGCAGCAAGCTAATCTCCCAGCGAGTAAACGGGCTTTGACGGTGTTGCAACACAACAGCTAACGGCTCGCCTGCCTCAATTCGCCGATTGCGCTGCTCCAAAAACGGCTGCATTGGAGTGTTCTGCCCAGCCATCGTCAAGCTTTTGCCTGTAGGAAAGCCTGCATTTAATAGCCCAGCAAACTGATGAAAAAAACGAGCCTTATTCATGGTTGGTGGAAACCCCACCTAACAGCAGGTGTATTGATCTTTGCAGCACTAAAACATAAAAATAATTCGCTCTCTACCGAACGAATTTACCGAGTTACTAATTTTCAAAGGCTTCCTAGCAGTGTCTTTACCTGCTTGAGCTGATCAACCTGGGCCCAAAATTAGAACTCCGCTCCTGTCAGTAGATCTGAACTTTGTTGCGATTCACTGTTCAGAACATCTAGGATAGCTGAGAACTCCCTGGGTTTCATATGAACGTTTTGTTGATCTACCCGCTTTTTCCAAAAAGCTTCTGGTCCTTTGATAAAACCCTAGAATTGGTCAACTTCAAAGCTCAGCTGCCGCCCCTAGGAATTGTGACTGTAGCAGCTATTCTGCCGCAAACCTGGAATTTTAAGCTGGTAGATCGCAACGTTCGAGATGTTACTGAGGAAGAGTGGGCTTGGTCTGACCTGGTGCTGCTGTCTGCCATGATCGTTCAAAAGGCTGACTTCGCTGCCCAGATTCAGGAAGCAAAACGTCGGGGCAAGCTGGTTGCCGTAGGCGGCCCCTACGCAACGGCTCTACCCCACGAAGCTGAAGCCACTGGAGCCGACTTCCTCATTCTAGATGAAGGTGAGATCACGCTGCCGCTGTTTGTCGAGGCGATAGAACGAGGCGAAACCAGCGGCATTATCCGCTCTAATGGGGAAAGACCGGCGGTTACCACCACGCCCATTCCTCGATATGATCTGCTGCAACTCGATGCCTACGCCGAGATGTCAGTTCAATTTTCGCGGGGCTGCCCTTTTCAGTGCGAGTTCTGCGACATCATTGTGCTCTATGGACGCAAACCCCGCACCAAAGAACCTGAGCAGCTGCTGGCTGAACTGCAGTATCTCTACGATCTGGGCTGGCGGCGCAGCATTTTCATGGTGGACGACAACTTTATTGGCAACAAGCGCAACGTCAAGCGTCTGCTGACCGCCATGAAACCGTGGATCGAGGAGCGCAACTATCCCTTCTCCTTCGCTACCGAAGCTTCAGTCGATCTGGCTCAAGATCCAGAGCTGATGAAGATGATGGTGGACTGCAACTTCGGCACGGTGTTTCTGGGCATTGAAACCCCAGACGACGAGAGCCTCACCCTGACCCAAAAGTTTCAAAATACTCGAACTCCGCTGTCTGAAGCTGTTAAGTCGATCGCTAGGTCGGGTTTGCGGGTCATGGCAGGCTTTATTATCGGCTTTGACGGCGAGAAGCAGGGAGCTGGTCAGCGCATTGTCCAGTTTGTTGAGGAAACCGCGATTCCTACAGCCATGCTGAGCATGTTGCAGGCTCTGCCCGACACCGCTCTGTGGCATCGGTTAAACCGGGAAGGACGACTGATTGTTGATAAGGGATCTGCCGACATCAATCAGGCGACGCTGATGAACTTTGTGCCGACCCGGCCTATCGAAGAAATTGTCGATGAGTTTATCACTGCCTTCTGGAACCTGACGGACCCGCTATCGCTGTTAAACCGCACCTACCGCCACTTCATCATGCTGGCTGAGGGGCAGCGTCAGTATTACGAAAACCGCACCAAGTCTGCAGGCAGCCCTGACGTTACCTGGGTGATTGTGCGAGCTATGCTGATTATCTTCTGGCGGCAGGGCGTGGTGCGTAAGACGCGTTTTCGCTTTTGGGCTAACCTGGCTAGCCTGCTGATGAAGTACCCCGAAGTGGTGCCCAACTATTTAGGTGTCTGCGCCCAGGCTGAGCACTTTATCGACTTTCGCGAAACTGTGCGCAATCAGATCCAGCAACAGCTGAAGGAATATCAGGCGCTCCAGGCTCAGCAATCGTGCCAGCCGGTAGAAGAGCTGATGTCTACGTCGGCTTAAGTTCCGTTGTATAAGTCTGCCTAAGGTGGCAGGTTTACGAAGTGGGATTGTCTAACTGGGATCAGGCAGGTGCGATCGCATCTGCCTGATTTGCGATCGCAGTTCTCTGGGATCCTCCACGCTGTTTGCAATGCCGGCGGGGGGATTTGCGATCGCAAATCTCAGCTAGTGAGTTTCCACAAACCAGTCGATCATCTTGCGGGCAATGCTGACGGGCGGCGGCAGCAGCGGTAGGCTGTCTTTGTGAAACCAGGCGGCATCGGCCAGTTCCTGCTTATCGATCACAATATCGCCCTCGGCATAGGTAGCGGTATAGCCCACCATTAGCGTGTGGGGAAAGGGCCAGGGCTGCGAGCCCCAGTAGCGCAAGTCTTTAATTGTGATGCCCACTTCTTCTTTGACTTCCCGCACAACCGCCGCTTCTAAAGATTCACCGGGTTCTACATAGCCTGCAATTAGGCCATACATACCCGCTCTAAAGCGAGGGGCACGGCCTAGGAGAATTTCATCGCCCCTAGAGATCAGCACGATCATGGCTGGCGATACGCGCGGATAGTAGGTAATGCGGCAGCTGGGGCAGCGTTTGGCCCGTTCGTGGTTGGCAGACTCGGTGGGCTGACCGCAGGCTCCACAAAATTGGTGGGTGCGGTCCCACTCCATGACCTGAAAGCCTAGTCCAGCCAGGGAAAAGAGGGTTTCATCTAGGGCCGCGTAGAGTTCTCGCAGACCCCGGAGAGCCATGTCTGCTGGGGGCGTCATTTGCTGGGGCAACTCGGCAGATAGGCAGGGCTGGTTGCCTAGCCAACCCAAGAATTGGGTTCTGAGCGGGTTTAGCCCGATCGCTTCTAGAGTTGGCAGCTGAGGGATAGCAATCTGGCTCTCTTTTTCGTGAACCAGCAATCGGTTGCCTGAAAACGCAAACCACCAGGCAGAACCCACGTTTTCTCCAGGAGGAGTGACGCCAGGCATAAAAAGTTCGGACATGGCAATGACACAGTGGGCAGGGCTGCCGGGACAGTTCGACCCATTTATCTTACTGCCTTGAAATAGCTCAGGTAGGGGTAGGGAAGTAGCGGCTGACTGGATAGCCAAGCCCTTAAAGAACAGCGGGTTTTAACGGGCACGGCTGCGATCGCAACAAGCAGCCATAATAGAGGCGAGTGGGAATCTGTCTATAGGGTTGTCTTCTTGAGTTTTTGTTGGGGATGACTAGATCGTGTGCTCCCTCTGCTGTGAGCTTTAAACATGGCCCAACTACCTCGCCCCCAAGGCTTCAACCGCCTGTTTTACGCCCTCAGACATCCTTCTCTGCGGCTGGTTTTTACGGTGCCCATGCTGATTCAGCTGGTCAGTGCTGTAGGGCTAGTGGGCTATCTGTCATTTCTAAATGGGCAGCGGGCAGTACAAGACTTAGCCTCTCAGCTGCGAGGTGAACTATCTGCCCGCATTGAGAAAGAGCTACATGGCTATTTTGGCGACCCCCATGCCATCAACCGCATTAACGCGACGTCTTTTGCCTACGGCGAACTAGATATTAACGAAGCAACCAGCGGGGAGAATCTGCTGTTTCAGCAGATGAAGATTTATCCAACCATAGCCTTTGTCTACTGCGGCAGTGCCCGGACGGGGGAGTTTTTTGGGGTATTGCGATCGCCTGACACCGGGCAGCTACAGCTCTCCTATGGCAATGCCTCCAATAAATTCTTGCGAGACTATTACAGTTTGGATGTGCGGGGCAGCCGCCAGCACTTTCTCTACAAGGCGGACAAGCGCTATGACTCCCGTGAACGACCCTGGTTTCAAGCCGCGACGATGGCAGAAGGCCCCGCCTGGACGGATGTCTATCTTGCTTTTACCACCGGGCTACCCAATGTCACTGCTAGTTTGCCTGTTTATGACCGCTGGGGTAAGGAACTGCTGGGCGTCTGCGCAACGGATGTCGTGCTGCCAGAGGAATTTCGCTCTTTTCTAACAACGTTAGAGATTGGCAAGTCGGGGCAGGCCTTTGTCATTGATCGCTCTGGACATTTAATTTCTAGCTCGACCGATGAGCCGCTGATGGTTGTGGCAGAGGGCAAAGAGCCTAAATTTCTCAAAGCCCTAAACAGCACAAATCCCCTGGTGCAGCAGTCAACCCAGTTTTTGCAGGATCGCTACTGGCGGCTAGACAACATTCAACGGCCGCTGCAGCTCAACTTTAAGCTAAATGGTGAGCGGCACTTTTTGGAGGTGCTGCCTTTTAGTGATGGCTACGGGCTGGATTGGCTGATTGTGGTGGTGGTACCTGAGTCAGACTTTATGGCCCGGATCAACGCCAACAACCGAATAACGGCAGCGCTGTGCGCAGGGGCACTTGCGATCGCAATCCTGGTCGGCATTTTCCTAACTCGCCGTGTCACCGAACCGATCCTAAAGCTGAATGCAGCGGTCAAAGAGATTGCCAATGGCCGCTGGGATCGACGTATGGACATTAAGCGCACCGACGAGGTGGGCGAACTAGCCGCCTCGTTTAACAGCATGGCCCTAAAACTGCAGGAGTCATTTCAGACGCTAGAAGCCCAAAAAAATGCCTTTGCCCGATTTTTCCCACCGGAGTATTTAAAGTTTTTTGACAAGCAAAGCGTCACCGACATTGACCTAGGAGATCACGTCAGCAAAGAAATGACAGTCATGTTTTCCGACATCCGCAGGTTCACCAGCCTAGCGGAGAAAATGGCTCCAGATGAAGCCTTTGACTTCATCAACGACTATCTCCAAGACATTTCTCCCGAAATTCGTTCCCACAACGGTTTTGTCGTGAAGTTCTTAGGGGATGGCGTGATGGCTATTTTCCCGGATCGGGTGGAGGATGCCCTAGATGCCTGTATTGCTCAGTTTCAGAGGATATGGGCGTTTAACTCCGCTCGGCAGGCATTGGGAGACATGCCTATCGATGTCGGGATTGGCCTGCATTTTGGGCACCTGATGGTGGGGATGGTGGGTGAACACAACCGCATGCAGGGCGATGCCCTATCAGACACAGTTAACTTGGCGGCTCGCTTAGAGGGGCTAACCAACCTGTTTGGGGTCTCCCTGATCGTCTCAGAGCATGTGCTCGCCAGAGTTGCAGATTGCGATCGCTATCAGGTGCGGTTTCTAGCCCGCACAATTGTAAAGGGCCGCACCGAACCGATTGCCATCTATGAGGTGCTCGATGCCGAGCCAGAAACTGTCCGCCACCGCAAGCTGCAAACTCTCAACGAGTTTGAGCTAGGGCTGAAGGAATACTCTAGCCACAACTTATCGGCTGCCCAAGCTTGCTTTCAGCAAGTTCTAACGGCCAACCCTGCTGATGCTCCCGCCAAACTGTATCTAGAGCGCATCAATCAGACGATAGCCCAAGACATTCCTGACCATTGGGATGGGGTTTGGTCGTTTTCTCAAAAGCGCTAGCCTTTTCCCTAGCTCCGCACTGTAGTCGGGTCTGTAGAGTCAGGATTTAAGCTAGAAAAGACAGATAACCTTCCTAGGCAAGATCCCAGGCCAACCATGCTCAATCTGCCGCCTCAGAAGATGCAGCGCTATATCGCTGGAGCCAAAGTCAGACAGCAACGCCAAAAGTCGCTTTGACCCGTTGATCGCTGCCGCTTACTGCACATGAATCAGGGCTGGACCTATCAGGAACAGGTGAAAAAATCTGCTGAGGGGCTGACCCTGCTGGAGTACTATGCCAGCCGCTACCGCCACTCTAGCCGCGAGGACTGGCAGGCACGCATTGCTGCGGGCCAGGTACTGCTCAACGGCCAGCCTGCTGCCCCAGACACGCCCCTACACCTGGGACAGCAGCTCACCTATTGCCGTCCGCCTTGGGAAGAGCCAGCAGTACCCCTGGCCTTTGAGGTGCTCTATGAAGACACAGATTTATTGCTGGTGGCCAAGCCCTCAGGGCTGCCGGTGCTGCCGGGGGGCGGCTTTTTAGAGCACACGCTGTTGCGGCAGGTACAGCACCGCTATCCCCAAGACACGCCAGTACCGATTCACCGCTTGGGCCGGGGCACCTCGGGGCTGCTGCTGCTGGCGCGATCGCATCTAGCCAAATCCCAGCTCAGCCGCCAGATGCGCGAGTCTACTAGCCAGTCCGGCCCTGCCGCCATTCGCAAAACCTACCGAGCGCTGATTGGCCCCTGCAACCTGCCCGATCGCTTCACCCTGACCACGCCCATCGGCAAAGTGCCCCACCCCGTTCTGGGCTATGTGTACGGAGCCACTCCCAACGGCCTGCCCGCCCACAGCGAAGGACTCATTCTCCGGCGCAGCCCCAGCAATACCCTACTAGAAGTCACCATCCGCACCGGACGCCCCCACCAGATTCGCATTCACCTGGCAGCCGCAGGCTACCCACTGCTAGGCGATCCCCTCTATACCCCAGGCGGCCTCCCCCGACCCACCCCCGCTAATCCGCAGGAAAAGCTGCCAGTCCCCGGCGACTGCGGCTATTGGCTCCACGCCTACCGACTCAAGTTTCCCCATCCCCGTACAGAAGAGCAGCTAGATTTTTGCTGCCCGCCTCCCATAGAGTTGCGCGAGTGAGGCCAGTCTCCCCCATCCTCCCTCCCTCCCCCATCCTCCCCACCCCGATCCCGCGCCCCATTCCGGGCACTGTAGGATAGATCTAACGCCCCTCTCACTGTTGCAGCCGGTTTATGACAGAGACATCGCCTCTTCAGGGACAGTTCTTGAGGCCATTTTGGCTGTTGTTTGGTCTGGGTTTTTTAGGTATTTTGGCGCTGCCGTTCATTTTGTTGCCGCAACTTCAGCAGCTCATTCCGCAGGATCAAACCGAATTTTCTCCTGGAGGTTTGGTGATTCTCTCGTTGATTCAGCCGACGGTGCTACTTGCGATCGCAACTGCCGTGGGCCTCAAGCTAGCGCCTAACCTGAGTTTTCGCTCTTACCTAGCGAATGCTGCAACGCAGGGCCTAAAAGCGTTGGCTCCGCTGCGCAACGAGCTGCCTGTGGCAGTAGGAGGCGGGGTGCTTTTTGCTGCGATCGCAGTGCTGTCGGATGCGCTGATTTTGCCGCGGCTGGGGGCAGCGGGGCAGGCGCTTGCGATTACGGCCAACCGCAGCTGGGGAACGACCCTGAGCGCGGTGCTTTATGGCGGCATTACCGAAGAACTACTGATGCGCTGGGGGCTGATGACGCTGCTGCTCTGGTTGGGCTGGCGGCTGTTTCGGCGGCGCAGGGAGGTGGGCAGTGGCTTGGTGTGGGGTGCGATTGTGCTGACGGCCCTACTCTTTGGTCTGGCGCACCTGCCCTTTGTCTTGGCTCAGCTTCCCCTAACCCCCTGGCTGCTGTTTAGAACCCTAATTTTGAATGGTCTGGGCGGTCTGGTTTTTGGTTGGCTCTACTGGAAGCACAGTTTGGAGGCTGCGATGACGGCTCATGTCAGCACTCATCTAGCCTTTACTGCGATCGCGCTGCTACTTTAAGAAAAATTCACCTTTCTGCAAGCAATACCAGCCAATCAGCCCAAGAATCGTGTGCTGGTATAAGATTTCGTTACAATCAGTCAGGCTTGGCGGCATCTACCACTCCGTAAAACTATGACTGAAAAGGGCTATGAGAAATTCCCTATTGCTACTTGGAGAACTGTCTGACGAAGATGTTGATTGGCTGCGGCATAGCGGTGAACGAGTCAGCATTTCGGCGGGCGGTGTGCTGATCCAGGAAGGGCAGCCGATCACAGCTCTCTATCTCTTGCTTGACGGTACGCTAGAGGTTAAAACTGGCACCCTAGGTCCCCCCGATCAGCAACGCACCGTAGCGCACTTGGCCACAGGCGAAGTCATTGGTGAGATGTCTTTTGTCGATAATCGCCCACCGTCGGCAACTGTTATTGCTGAGACCGACATTATTGTCTTATCAGTTTCCCAAGAACAGCTGCTAGAGCGGGCCGACACTGACTTGGCCTTTGGCAAGCGTTTCTACCGAGGGCTAGCCTTTTGCCTCTCCAACCGACTACGACTGATGAACGTAGGCTCGGCCCAGTCTGGCAGTGGCGCTCAGTCTACCGATATCAGCCACCCCGATATCGCTGCCAACGAAGCGGTTGCCAAAGCACGTCTGGAGTCTCTAATTGCCTCTGCCCGCTAAAAGCTGCGCTGGTTCTAAATTAAATTCTTTCAGCCTCTTTTGGGTTGGCGTTAAGCGCAGCGAAACGCGACACCTTTGGAGTGCAGTGCAAACGCCTAATCCCGCTCATCACAGGTCACCATCACATCCGGGTAGTAATAGCGGTTAGTGGTCTGAACGTGGACTTTCACATCTGGAAAAATAAGTGCGGCACCTCGAACCTCCTGCCCGCTGTCTTCCTTCTGGCCCAGTCTCGATCTACCCAAACTTTTGCTTGGCCTGTTCATAGACCTCGACCGTAATCTGCGCTGCCCCCATCTCTTGGGCCAGCTTCTCAATCTTTTTGCGGGCCGCTGGTCTGACAAAAAACGGAATTTCTTTCAATCGGGCTTCAGCTTCAGCAGTCCATTCCATAGCGATAGGGCGATGCCGATGAAGTACGCCCCTTACTCTACTGCAAGTTAGGAGTTGTCGTCTCGTCTTCCGGTTTCTTGGAGCAGGGCTACTCCCTAATACTCCGACTCTTGCTGACAAAACCAGAGGATCAGCCCCAGGGCGATCAGGCTGTAGCTGGCCAGGATGGGGCTGGCTCCACTGACCTGCCACCACAGCAAGTACAGGCCCACTCCAGCTAGCCATTTACCGTCGAAGGAAGCGCTCCACTCCAGAACTTGCAGAATTTGCAGAAAAGCTTGAAGAATCGCCATATTTTCTTGTCCTTAAGACTGGCCTGTCAAGAAACTGAGCAGGTTTTGCAGAAAAGACTGGCTCAAGTTGTTGGAGGGCTCAGCTTCTGCGGCAGGTTCGGCCTGGGGTACCGTTTGAGGTTCTGCCGCAGGGGGCATAGCAACCATCGGCACTTCTTCGACCAGATTGACCAAGCTCAGGCGGAATGCAACCTTTTGAATTTTGTCGATGGGCTGCTGTAAATGCTGTGCAATCACCTTGAGCGGTGTTTTGCCGTCAGTAAACTCCCACACCTGCCACTCAATTTGATTGAGCTTGAGGGAGGGTTTGCCTTCGATAGCTGCGACGAGACAAGAAGCCGGATCGGGCAGTTTGTCTTCTAGGGAAGCCCAGTTTTTTAAGGCGCGTAAGCCTGACAGAGTGACTTCTACAGCAGGGGCGCTCAGCCCAGTTAACTCCATGGCGGGAGCCTGGCTGCCACTGTCAAAATGAAACCAGCCGTCTTCATGGGTAAAGAGGGCACAGACCTGCTGCATGACCTGAACATAAAACAACAGCTTGAGCTGATCTGCCTGCAGCCAGCCCTGTGACTTAAAGCACAGCCCGATGGGAGCTGAGAGGCTGCAGCTTTGAGCCAACCGGGTAGCGGCTCGATCGCCTAGCCAACCCCGCTGGCTGATCAGCGTCATTAGGCCGCGCTGGTCAGAGCGATTGGCGGCTCCCACAATTCGTCCTTGATGAAGCCAGATGTAATAGGTGCGAGGCGCATCTGCCCCTACGGGCTCGGGCAGAGGGGTAACTGTTAATAGACCGGACTTGTGGCCCTGCTCTAAGAATTGAAAAATCTCAGCCAGGGAAAATTCTGCGAGGTGTCCTGTAATAGCCATAGGTCAAGGGTAGAGAGTGAGTTTAAACCTTGCAAGGCTGCTGCTGATCCATGTAGTGCTTCACGAGTAGCACTACCGCCTGGGCTACCGACTGCCGGTCATTGGCATTCACAATCACGATGGGGGGAGGCTGCTTGCCCTGCACATAGCCCAGGGCTAGAAGTACGTTGTCTGTCGACCAGGCATCGGGAAGATCGTGGTGGGTCAGACCGATGATCAGGGGAGCTTGCGATCGCTGCTGCATAAAGCTGAGCAGACGACGAGCATACCGAAATTCGTGGGGACGGTGAGCTGCTACCAGCACAATGTAGGCGTGGGCTTTGCGAATCAAAATATCCCACATGAAGTCAAAGCGATCCTGGCCGGGAGTGCCATAGAGGTGCAGCGCCATCGCGGGACCAAACTGCAGCCGACCAAAATCAAAAGCAACAGTTGTTTTGTGCTTAAGCTGCGCCGTTTCGTCCGTTGCCCGACGGTCGGTATCGACAACTTCAATTTCACTCACCGCTCGGATGAAGGTAGATTTCCCTGCCCCCACAGGTCCGGTGACGACCAAGCGCATTATTTCCATTCGATTTCACGGGCAAAAGAAGTTAGCTGAAGAACTGCAACTAAGGGGACAGGCAGACCACCTCTCCCCCGGTTAACCCTATACCAACAGCAGCTTGAGTTCAGCGACTGCCCGTTTGATCTCCAGCATTAGCAGACCTTGCTTAGCTGCTTGATTCGCCAGCACTAGGAAGACGGCATCTTCGCCACAGCTGGTCAAAATGCCGTAGCCCGTATTGCCTTCTACATAAATTCGATCGATCATGCCGCGAGCCAGCTCACTGCCAATTCGCTCGCCCAGTGAGAGCATAGCGGCTGACATAGCCGATACCCGCTCTTCATCCATACCGCCAGGCAAGGTTGCTGCCAGCGGCAAGCCATCGGGAGTTACCAGAGCAGCGCCTTGAACATCATTAGTGCTAGAGACAAAGTTCTGCAGAATAGAGCTGAGCTTTTCTAGGTTGATAGACATGGTAGAAATCGTCCAAAGAAGGTGAAAAGTTGAGAAGAGGAGAAGCAAATATCAGTCTGGTAAGTTGATGACTAACAGCGACCGAACTTACCAGTCGTTTTTTGATCAAAAGTAAACGCTTGAAGGTAGGCTAGCGTTTACCTACATGGCGGCTGCGCCAGTGGTGATCATGCGTCTAAATAGCCGCTCAGACCAGCCGGTTTCTTTTAACACTGCAGCTGAAGTGACTTCAAGATAAGCCTGCTCGATAAACGCCAGGTCAATCATGCAGACCCGAGCCAGCGCATCTCTGAGTTCTTCGGATTTGCCTTCTTGGGTTACCCGCAGTCCAGCTTCACGCACCACAATTGCCATGGCTGGAACGACGTGCTGCGGGCCAATGCCAATCCTGACGTGAATCAGACCGATCCGCCAGCGACGGTCAGCGTAGGCTTCGCCCCAGCTGTCCATGCCCGTAAACATCTCATAGAACCACTGCACAAAGGTTTCGCGGAGACGATGAATGCGCCCTTCGCTCTCATTGAGAATGGCGCTCATTTCCTCATCCTTACCCATGTATCCGTAGAAAACGTCGGCCATATCTGAAGCGATGCTCAGGCCCCAATCAGCATTGGTATTGAGACTGGCTTTATCTGCATCAGAAAAAACCATTCTGCGGGTCATGCAATCCATAAATTCTGTAGGATTAAGCGCCATAAAAGTGGGGTCTCCCGGTTGTGTCTTACAGGTTGTTTGGCTTAACTGAGTAATAACAGCTTTGCTCAGGGCCACAGCACCGGGCTAACACTGAACAATGAGCGCTTCGTGGATGTTTATCCAGGTTTACGTTTGTTCATAAAACAGCGCTAAAAATATACTGATTTTACTTGCGTAAACAAAAAAGTTGTTTAAAGAGATGGGCCTGACAACGCGAACTGCACTGTGAGAAAGATGTAATCGTTTAATGCGTACTTGGAAGATTTATGGCTTATAGAGCTTCAAATGTATAGATCAATACTCTTAGAAGAGGACTTTTATAAGAGATATTACCCCTTGGTGTGAACGTGTTAATTTGGTTCAGATTTGCAGCTTAATTCAAGCCTTAATTTGATTAGAAATTTGGGCCATTGTTGACTTTGGTCGATAACAGGTTGTTTATAACCTGTGAATTCTCTTAGCAAAACTAAGCAGTAAATCCGCTAGAGATCGGATGGCTTGTCTGCTTTTGAGTACTGTTGCCTACGCAGATCTAGCTACAAAATTGTCCTTGGTCGGCCTGTTGTATGACGATATTTGTTTTTTGCCCTCGCTTTGAGCCAACAGCTAGACAAAACAGGCTCAATCGTTGAAAAATAGAGTCCTCTATTTGAGCGATTTGCAATGAGGTTTTTGCAGCCTGCGCTAATTGTGCCTTTACTGCTAGGGACTGGGTTGAGCGTTTTGCTGCATCCAGAGAGGCTGGCTGCTCAAACTCTGCCCTTGCCGGATCACTTAACCTCGCTCACTTCGCCTGAAGGTCAGGCCCTACTTTTGGAGAGCGAAGCTCAGACTGACTTCATTCCTCTAATGAGCCAGTTTGTGACTCAGGTTAACCAGGCTTTTTGCGGAGTTGCCAGTATGGTGATGGTGCTGAATGCGCTGGGCATCTCTGCACCTGCAGCACCCCAATGGGATCAGCAATACTTCACTCAGGAGAACCTATTTAGCGAGAAGACTGAGGCAATCATAACCCGTGACACGATTGAGCGACAGGGGTTGACTCTGGCCGAACTGGCTGGAATTTTGGAGAGCTACCCGGTCAGAGCTGAAACTTACTACGGCGGTGACGTTAGTCTGGAGGCGTTTCGCCAGCTGATTGCGGCCAACCTTGGTGAACCAGGCAATTTTGTGTTGATCAACTACCTGCGCCGAGCCATTGGTCAGGAACGGGGTGGTCATATTTCTCCTGTGGCAGCTTACGATGCCGACACAGATCAGTTTCTTGTCTTGAATGTTTCGCGCTACAAATACCCCCCGGTTTGGGTCAAGGCTGAAGATCTTTGGCAGGCAACCAATACGGTAGATACTGTTTCTAGTCGGACCCGAGGGTTTTTGCTGATTACTTCTCTGGAAAGTGCTGGAGAGCGTTGAGGGTTGAGCAAAAAAAGAGATGTGATGGGCCACATCTCTTTTTTTGCTATTCAGAAAAATGTTCGAGGTGCAGCTACACCTTACCTAGCAATAGTCCTAACCTCGGTTTGACAAGGTTCTGCACTGGTTAGCAGGGGTAGGGCTTGAGCCAACTTTACCAGCGGGAGAACTCGCGATCGCGACTGCCACGATCTTGACTGTCGCCCCAACCACCTCTGTTGTCAGAGGGTGCAGAGGTGCGATCGCGACTGCCCCCCTGACGTGGGCGGGCTTTGTTGACCCGCAGTTCGCGGCCCATCCACTCAGCTCCATCTAGGGCTTCAATGGCAGCATCTTCTTCGGTTTCGCTGCTCATTTCAACGAAGGCAAATCCCCGAGGGCGACCTGTTTCGCGGTCGGTCGGCAGCGTAACTCGGTTGACCTTGCCATACTCCTCAAAAACGGAGGTTAGGTCTTCCTGAGTAGCGTTGTAGGACAGATTCCCTACGTAAATGGACATAAACACAACTCCAACGAATATATGACGTGTAGCGAGTTCGATTCGGAGCGGTGCACATCCATGATCTCAGACCGAGTCAAAACCGTGATCAACCGACCTACCAGAAACAAACTACTTTCATACACACAACTTAGATTAGCACAGCCTTTAGGGGGATGATCCGGGGGCCAAGATGGTTGCCAGATAAAGGTTAGCGACGTCCGTAATAAGAAACTTCTATGTCTGCACACCAGCCTGGAGCTGTATTTTCGTAGAGAAATACGCGCTCTACTCGGTAGTACATACCGTCGCGAAAAAGGCAGTCGCCAGTGCGCGGAATGATGGGATAGGTGGCAAACCATAGCGCGTCTTTAGCAGGGCTTTTGGCGCTGCCGCTGCGGGCCGCTAGATAGATGACCTGCACCTTTAACCCTCCACTACTGGCTGGAGGCGGAGACGGAGGTGAAGCTGGTGGCGCTTGTTTTTTACTGCTGGCTTTGTCTGAGGGTTTTTTTGAGGTCACAGTAGCCTCAGGGAGTATGCGGTGGGGTAGCTGGAGAGAGTGGGCTAAACCTGATTCCTATAGCTATCCATAGTAATGAAGTCTCTATGGGATAACGCGTGAGATACGGTTTATCTTTCCTGCAGTCCTGCTGCTGGCTTTGTCGCTAGGTTGTTGCAAACCATCAACTCTCGTCGGTTAGGCTGCTCGCCAGAAGAGCTTCGACCTTGAGAATTTGGTCAGGGCTAAAGCCAGCCTGCTCTAGGCGTGGCAGATGGCTGCTGCTGCGGTAGCGGCCATCAATTTGCACTACCTTTTGATATAGGGTTTGAGCTTGAGCTAGGCTGCCGTTGGACTGGTGCGCCAGCGCCAGCGCTACCCAGGGGTGGGGGTTGCTCGGCTCTAGCTGGGTCGCTATTTCGGCGTGGTCAATGGCGGCTTTGAACTCTCCTAGTCTTTCGTGGGCCAGGCTGAGGTTGTAGTGAGCAATTTCGTTGTCGGGCTTGAGTTCGGTGGCGCGGGTGTGGGTGGTAACGGCGGCTTGCAGATCTCCGCTGACTAAATAGACAATGCCCAGGGCGTTCAGAGCCGGGATGAAGTCAGGATCTTGCCTGAGGGCGGTTTGTAGGGTTTGGGCGGCTAGCCCTTGATTGCCTGCCAAATGCTGAGTCCAGCCCAGGATGACATGGCTACTGGGATTGAGCGGATCGAGGGCGGCGGCAATTTTGAGGGTTGCGATCGCAGCCTCCAAGTTCCCTGCCTGCCGATAGCTCAGCCCTGCCTGCCGGTAGCGTTCAGCTGCCTGAGTATCGATCAAAAAGGCTGGATAGGCAAGAGCGACCTGAAGAGTTTTGCTTGGCGCTGCTGACACCATTGCGATAGGCGGTTCCCGGCTACAGCCGGCTAAGACTGTCAATAGCCCTAAACAAGCCACCCCATGCAGGTTCCATGACTTTCTCCTACTCAAGATTGTTGCCTCTTTCTAGAAGGTTACTTAGAGCCGTAAAAGACCAATCTCTTGAGGGAGTATAGCGCCCGCCGCTGCACCCTAGGATGTGATGCAGACAGCGGGCCCGTCAGGGAAAAGTACTACAGACTAACACTGAACCGGGCAGGGCTGAGGTCTTTAGAGCCAGCCCAAAGTTCTGTCTGATTAACCCCATTCCAAGCGACAGGACGCAGAGAGGACAGTATGGTTCAGCGTAATCAACTTCAAGGAAATCAAACCCAAAAGGCCCTGAGACGGGGAGCTAAAGCAGTTCTAATGTCGCGGGGCGTAAACCCCTCCACACGGCGCGGCAACAAGGAGTTGGACATGCTGCTAAATAAGCTGGCCCAAAAATCCTATGCCAGCCTTGAAGATGCCGTGCGTATGGGCGAAGCAGTGGGTTGGGAGATCGCTAAGCTCGCTGAAAGGCGCAATCAAACAAACCTAGATGCTAGCGTCATTCGGCAAGTTGCTGAAAGTGGCGACCTGTTTGCCCTAACCATGCCCCAAGCCGGAGCCGACCACGATCAGGCCAATGCAGCTGACTCACAAGTGACTGTAGACATTGACATGAAGCGAGGGGGTTCTCCTATTGAGAAAACGCCCGAAATATCGGTGAGCGGGAAAGCGTCTGAATCATCTCCCGCAGCAGAAAAGGCCCAGGAAGATATTGTTAAGTCTGAGCCCGTAACGCCGCTTTCTGATGAAGATGATGCAGCGACAGCTGCAGATATTGAATCAGATGCTCCAATGCCAGGAAGCCTTTCTGAGGCGATGGAAGTTGTTACCCCTCCTAGAAGCACCGATGGCGCTGATATGGACTCTGAAGCAGAAGAAGAAGCCGCTGCTGTAGATGCCGACGACATGGAAGATGTAATGCCCGACCCCGAAGCCTCTGAGGAAAGCACCCTTGGCGCTGACGATGACGTTACTGTTTCCGTTCCTGCCAAGAATAAGTGAGGCACCGATAGCTTAAAAGCTGCCACTGCCGTTGTGACTGCGGATAGTAAAGACAAAACCCCCAAAGAGGCACTTTTGGCTCTTTAGCGAAGAGAGTGCAGAAGCCCGGAAATAAGTTCGGCTCTCTGATTTAGAGAATCTTAAGCGGGGAATTTGCGGCTGGCAGATTCCCCGCTTGTCCTTTGCTGTGGGCCAATTCACCCAAGATATAGGTGGCCTGAACCGCCCGATCATCTCCCATAATCACTAGGGAGAAGAGTCGATCGGCGAGTTCTATTAGGGAAGCTGGGCTGGCTTCCGCATTGCGAAAGGCCATGACGGGCGTAGAGCGAGGGTCGAGAACAACAAAATCAGCTTCTCGACCGACTGCAAAGCTACCGATTTTATCGTCCAACGCTAGGGCTCTGGCACCGCCCAAGGTTGCTAAAAAGAGAGCCTGAAAGGGAGAGAGCTTTTGCTGTCTCAACTGAGCCACTTTGTAAGCTTCGTTGGCAGTTTGCAGCATAGAAAAACTGGTGCCTGCTCCAACATCGGTCGCTAGCCCTAATCGAATCGGACAATCCACCGATTTCGCCTTTTCTAGCTTAAAGAGCCCACTGCCAAGAAACAGGTTAGAAGTTGGGCAAAAGGCAATGGTTGCTTTTGCAGCTGCCAATCGCTCAAATTCTGCTTCTGTCAGTTGAATGCAGTGGGCAAAGAGGGAGCGCTCTCCTACCAGCCCTACCTGATCGTAGACATCTAGATAGCCCTGGCAATCTGGAAAAAGTTCTTTTACCCAGGCGACTTCAGCGACATTCTCAGACAGATGAGTATGTAGGTAGGTGCCAGGATACTCCTGCAGAAGTTTTGCCGCTAGCTGTAGCTGTTCTGGGGTCGAGGTAGGTGCAAAGCGAGGTGTCACAGCGTATAGCAGGCGGTTGTGCCCATGCCATTTCTCAATTAGGGTCTTGCTGTCTTGATAGGAAGAGACTGCTGTATCTAAGAGAAAGTCTGGAGCATTGCGATCCATCATGACTTTGCCAGCTACCATCCGCAGGCGGCGGCGGTCAGCTTCTTCAAAAAATGCGTCGGCAGACTCTGGATAGACAGCAGCCAGGACAACAGCAGTGGTCGTGCCGTTTCTCAGCAGCTCATCTAGAAAGAGAGAGGCTACCTGCTGAGCATAGGCCCGATCTTTGAACTTGCTTTCGGTGGGAAAGGTATACGTGTCTAACCACTCCAAAAGCTGCTCACCATAGGCCGCGATCATTTCCGTCTGTGGAAAATGAATGTGCAGATCAATAAAGCCTGGTGTGATCAGCTTGCCGGAATAGTCTTCAACGGGAACGCCAGCGTACTGTGGCTTGAGCTTGTCATAGTCCCCTAAGGCTTTTAATCGACCTTGCTCAACTACCAGCAGGCCATCTGAAAAGTAGCGGACGCTTTCAGCTTCGGATGTGTAGAAGGGGTCGTTTACAAAGTCTAGAAATGATCCACGAAAGGCTTTGAGCACGGCTTGAGTGGGGTGACCTAAATAGTGTGGTGAGTGACGCTTCTAGTGATTGACCGCTGTAGGGGAAAGCATACCCCCAATATTGCCCCGACTATTGTAAACGGATAATGCCTTAGCAGTTGCAAAGGCTTTTTGGCCTAAAGGGCATTCAAACAGCTTTTTAGGTAGGTTTTTGGAACTTATGATTAACCTACTCAGGGGATCACAGCGGTTTAGACACTGATACGACGCGCTGGCCAATTCTGCTTCTGCTCATATAGTGCAATACTACTCAACGCAGAAGCCCAAGATTCGAAGCTACTCTGATGGATTACCGCAAGCTCGGCTGCGACAAGTAACTGACTATATCAATGCACATTCAGCACAGAGTCTCAGCCTAATAGAGTTAGCTGAGGCGGTGCAGATGAGTCCTTATTACTTTAGTCATCTATTCAAATAATCTACGGGCCTAACCCCACATCAATATCTAATCAAATATCGGATTGAGCAGCCAAACGGTTGCTTAGAAATACAAATCTGTCAATCGCAAGCATTGCTACTCAAGTCGGTTTTGTGGATCAAAGTCACCTGGCCCGTCATTTCAAACGCCAGGTTGGAACTTCACCTAGTCAGTTTCGGGCTTCTTAGCAAGAACGTACTGATAAAAGCAAGATCATTCAAGACGACAAGGTTTATACCTGATACGCTTAGGCTCAAACTCAGAGAAAGAGCCATGAGTACAGCAATCAATCTTTTCTCACCCATCGAACTCGGTTCTAACAGCCTCGCCAATCGCATCATTATGGCACCTATGACTCGGCTGCGAGCAATGGGGGGTATCCCCAATTCTTTAATGGCAACCTACTACGCTCAACGAGCATCCGCAGGTTTGATCATCACCGAGTGCACAATGGTTTCACCCATGAGTAATGGGTACATGAACTGTCCGGGCATTTATTCGCCGGAGCAGATTGAGGCATGGCAAATGGTGACAGGCGCAGTACACGATGCAGGTGGAAAGATTTTTCTACAGTTGTGGCACTCCGGCAGAATTTCCCATCCCTCCCTACTAGGCGGAAAACAGCCTGTTGCACCGAGTGCGATCGCACCTGTTGGTGAACTGCACACTCCGACTGGCAAAGTGGCCATGGAAACGCCCCGGGCTTTGGAAAAACACGAAATCTCTGAAGTTGTTGAGCAGTTTCGCTCTGGTGCCAAGAATGCTAAAGCGGCTGGATTCGACGGTATTGAACTGCATGGTGCATTTGGATACCTGATTGACCAATTCCTGCAAGACGGTTCCAACCAAAGAAATGATGAGTACGGTGGCTCAATTAAGAATCGAGCCAAATTTCTGATGGAGGTCGTTGAAGCGGTTTCTAGTATTTGGGGAGCAGACCGGGTTGGCATCAAGCTCTCACCCAGCAACACATTCTATGGCATGGTTGACTCAAATCCTCAAGCGACCTTTAGTTACGTGCTTGAAGCGCTTAACCCCGTCGGGTTGGCCTATGTCCATTTAATGGAACCGAACGAAATAGATTTGAAGAGTCGAGATGTAATCAATCCTGTGACTCCTTTGTTTCGTCCCCTTTATCAAGGGACATTAATTTCTAATGGAAACTACACCTATGAAACAGCAAATGCTGCGTTAGCCGATGGAAGCGCAGATCTGATCTCTTTTGGAAAGTTGTTCTTAGCAAATCCAGACTTGCCAAGCCGCTTCAAGCTAAATACTTCGTTGAATGAACCCGATCCTGAAACGTTTTACGGCGGTGGTAAAGAAGGGTATACGGACTATCCTTTCTTAGAAAAAGTCGCGAGTTAAATTGACATAAAAATACAAAGAGCTATTAGACAAATGACAATTGATAGAGTAACTGAGGAACGCCTTATTCTCGAACTAGATGCTGCCTTTCTTGACGCTTTACTAGAACGTGATGTGGCAGTAGTTGATCGCGATCTGCCGGACGACTTTTTAGCTGTTTTCCCAGATGGCCGAGTTGCAGACAAGCAAATGGAACTGGAAAACGTTAAGCACGCTGAGGTTGAATCGTACACGACAGATGAGGTTCAAGTGCATTGGTATGCTGACACAGTTGCAGTAGTCAATTTCCGCATGACATTGAACATGAAGGAGCGAGGACAAAAACGAGTCAGAGATTTGCACGTTTACATCAAACGTGATGGAAAGTGGCAAATGATTACAGGACAAGTAACACCCATCCTACAAACCTAACTTATTGATGTATTGAAGAGATAACCAATGGAACAAGGCAATCATCTCTATGTTTGTTAACTGGATTTTAGCTTTCTTGGCTAACTCTCCAGGTTGAGAAGGCTGTAAGTCTTTGCACAGTCACTAGATATCAGCTCTATTACAACCCCTCGTAATTTTATGAGAACTCAAGATCCAAACGCAGGGCTGACGAAAATTACAATTTTGCTAGCCAGCACACTCACAGTGATGTCAGGAGCCACCATAGCGCCTTCTCTACCTGCTATGCAGGCGCACTTTTCGAACGTTGCCAATTCCGAATTTTGGGTACGGCTAGTCTTGACAGTGCCTGCCCTATTTATTGTGATCGGTTCGCCGATCGCTGGGCAAGCCGTTGATAAAATTGGCCGCAAGTCTCTGTTGTTGGGCTCTGCAATTCTGTATGGCTTTGCTGGAAGCTCAGGTTTTGTGCTGAATTCGGTCTTTACTATTCTTGTCGGGCGAGCGTTGCTAGGGCTGGCAGTAGCAGGTGTGATGGTCAGCGCAACGACACTGATTGCAGACTATTACCAGGGCGATGCACGTGCGAACTTTATGGGTTTACAAGCGGCATTTATGGGTTTTGGCGGTGTTCTGTTTCTATCAGTGGGTGGGTTTATTGCCGATTTGAACTGGCGTTTTCCCTTTTTGATCTACCTGTTTTCGTGGCTATTGATACCGGGTATTGTGTTTAGCTTATATGAGCCATTGCGGATTAAAGCTGATGTTGTAAGCGCTGATACGCCCGTGCCTACTGCAAAGCTGCCTGTAAAGCTGTTGGTGCTGATATACGCTTGTGTAATGCTACAGCAGATTGCCTTTTACCTGATTCCGGTACAGTTGCCTTTTTACCTTGAGCAGCTTTCAGGGGCCGGAGCTACTCAAACTGGGTTAGCGATCGCATTTTCTATTCTTTTCAGTGCCTTTGCTTCTATGAACTATGGCAGAGTTAAAAAACGCTTTAGCTTTATCAAGATTCTGGCGATCGCTTTTGGGCTAATTGGGCTAGGTTACGTTGGTATTGGAGTTGCCAGCAGCTACTCACTGATACTATTGGTGTTGATCCCGACTGGCATCGGGTTGGGTTTAATGATGCCAAACCTAAATGTCTGGACTGCTAATGAAGTTCCAGATGCTCTGCGAGGGAGAGCATTAGGAGGGCTAACCATGTTTATGTTTTTAGGTCAATTTCTCTCTCCTATCGTCTCTCAACCAATTAGTCAAAACTTTGGTATGACAGCGACCTACGGATTAGTAGGAGTTTCTCTAGTCGTACTCGCTGCACTGCTGTGGATATACAAAAAACAAGTTTGTCAGGCAGTGGACAGCACTATTGGGGCTGTCATCATACCAAAGAGTTTATAGGTGCTTCGGTTATGTGAGGGGAGGCAGTCACGAGCTTTTTATCCATTGTTTAAGGTTAGGTAGAGGTTGAGCGATAGTATCTAAATTCAGGATGATAAGGTGAAAAACTATGGCGAGTAGCCAAGCCATTAAACCAATTCGTTCTCATTAAAGGCAAAACAATCGTCTAGGGGAGTTGAAGCCTTTTGCGACATGAGCCAGGGAATCAAATCCCCTGGCTATCTGTGTAAATGTGCGGAACCGACCCTACAAAGACCTACTCAATCAGCAGGTGCTTGATCAACACCGCCATCCACTGGCTGTCTTTGCCGCTGGGAATAGGGTCGCTCCAGTCGTCGGGGTCGGCGTAGTGGAGGGTGTGCAGATGCTTGATGGTGCGATCGAGCACTTCTAGGCTGCCGTAGAGCACATTGGTCACCTTCTCGCGTCTCGGTTTGCGCTTGGTTGATTGGACAGGTGGAACTGTGGGTGGCTGAGCACCCAAATCGTTTGATTGAAACATGTGGTTCTGGTCCCTATGTAGTGTGAACTAGGAAACCAGAACTCACTTTCCTAGCAGCCCCGTGGTTGTGTGCAATCGGGGCGGCAGGGGAGGTAAACTAACCCCACGCCTCCGAACTGCCCAAGTCAGCTTCGGGGGAACAGTCGCCTGTTTGTGCTGAGAACACTTGCAGGCGGCGCTAAGTCAATGAGTTCCGGGTCTAGGCTGCCGCGCACGACAGCTTAAGGATTGAGAATACGGTGTGTGCTACGTAGGCGTCAACCGTATAAAAGATTTTTTTGAGTAGGGTCAGCAGCAGGAGCGAGGAACAAGATCGCCACCAGCTTAGCCACAACACGATACATCCACAAAGCCTGCCCAGTGCCTCAGCCCGTCTTTTAGCTTCACTGACTCTCTAGTTGATTTGTCTGAGATGAGCGGCTTAGGAAGTTATTGTTAAAGCATTGCTCGACTAGCGGTGGGCGATAGAGATGAGGCTAACCACATACGGAACTTTGTGTACTGAGGTGTATGAACTGACCAAGCCAGTCGGCGGAGAGTACCCTGATGTTCCTTACTTCATTCAACATCTTTCCAGAATTGGTGGAAGAATTTTGGAGGCAATGGTTGGGACAGGACGTTTACTAATTCCTTTACTGGAGGCAGGATTAGATGTCGAGGGAATCGACGCATCCCCTGACATGTTGACTGCTTGTAAACAGAACTGTGCAGTAAGAGGCTTAAATCCCGTACTTTATGAGGGTTCAATAGAAAACCTAGATGTCCCGGGTAGGTTCAGTGCAATCGTCATAACTTTAGGGTCATTTATGTTGCTAGGCAGCCGAACAGCTGCGATCGCAGCCTTACGAGCATGTGCTAGACATCTAGAACCTAATGGGCAAATCTTCATTGATCTAGAATTGCCTGTTGACTCCTTCAAGACAGAACATACTGTGAAGCAACGGCAGCCTATCCAATGCTCGGATGGCTCAGTGATTGTGATGCAAACGTCATCCTCGATTGATTGGATAGAGCAAGTTGAACACACGCTCATTCGTTACGAGAAATGGAAAGACGGAAAGTTAATTGACACAGAATTACAGCATCTTCCGTTACATTGGTTTGGGCGGGAAGAATTCATCATGTGTTTGCGAGAGCATGGATACGTTGATGTTACCCTCTGCGCTAATTACAAAGATGGATTAAAACCAAGGTCACATGATGACCAATTGTGTTTTTCAGCCACTCTTGCTTAAGACAGCGCCTAACATATCGCTGAACTGGAACGGAGCATAGATCACTGTTTGAGTACGAAGGTCGTTTCTACTTGATAGCTGAATCGGTGGAACACCTCAATCGTTACCATATCAATTAAACGCTTTGTATTTACGTAGTTTTTCATGATGTGACTGGGCAGGAAAAATGGATAAGAACCCTATAGAACCTAAAAGGAAGGAATACTTCAAGCTCAACTCATAAATTGCTCAGTTGAATAATACTCAACTGCGTTCTCTACTTGACGATAGAATAATTTTTACCTTCCATCAATCATCAAAGCCATGCAAAACCTTGAACCTCGGCTCGTTCAGCTTGAGCGATCAGACGCTTGGCAGCAGGTTTTACCATTACCGCCTGTCATGTCTAGCCAGCAGGCCGGATGGAAGGGAATTCATTTTGAATATCATCGCCAGCCCATTCATGCAACTCCCGACTATGCCTTTCCGGTGCACATCATAAGTATTGGGTTGAGCTACGAGTCAACTGAGTTTAAGGCAAATCGTCGAGTCTACAAACAGTTCTGGCCAGGTAATGTTGCCATTAATCCCGCGCACGAAAGCTTAAGTACCGAAGCGTATGGCAATGCGGAATTTATGTTGATGTCGCTTCATCCAGATTTACTGGCACTGGTAACAGACAGAAATTTGGGCGTAGAGCAAATTGAACTCACACCACAAGTCTTGGGACGAGATCCGCTGATCTATCACATGGGACTAGAGCTTAAACGAGAACTTGAATTTGCAGGCAGCGATAGTCAGCTTTATGCAGAATCGATGGCAACAGCTTTAGCAACGCACTTGATTAGACGATATGCAACCCGAAACGCAATTATCAAAGAGTATTCAGGTGGGCTATCTCCTTACAAACTCAAAACTGCGATCGCATATATCCAAGACAATCTTGATCAGTCGCTGAGTTTAGGGGAGATTGCAGCCGTCGTGCAAATGAGCCCCCACTATTTTGCTGGTCTGTTCAAACAGTCGATCGGCGTTGCGCCTTACCAATATGTGACACAATGCCGCATTGAGCGAGCAAAACAATTACTGAGCCGGCCTGAATTGGCGATCGTTGAAGTGTGCCATCGAGTCGGGTTTCAGAACCAGAGCCATTTTACAAAAGTATTTCGTGAGCATACGAGTGTCACACCTAAGGCTTATCGAAACTCACTCTAAAGTTTTTGGTGGATCACGATAATTTTTGGAAGATCGCGAAAGACAAGCCGTAATGGTTTTGACTAAGCTCGGCGTTGAGCAAAACCATTCAGAATTGAATTTCAGCACCTATGAGTGATCTTGTATTTTGGACAGCTAGCCAGATAGCCAAAGCGATTCGCGAGCGTCAAGTTTCAGCCCAAGACGTTTTAGAGGCGCATCTTCAGCAAATCAAAACGCACAACCCAAAAGTTAATGCGATTGTCACGCTGGATGAAGAACACGCCAGACAACAAGCGAGAGCTGCGGATAAGGCGATTACTAAAGGAGAAATCTGGGGTGCATTACATGGTGTGCCGATAACCGCTAAAGACTGCTACGAAACGGTTGGACTGCGATCGACTTGCGGCTATAAAAAGTTCTTTGACTACATCCCAACACAAGATGCCACGATCATTGCTCGCATGAAAGCATCAGGGGCAATTCTGCTGGGAAAAACCAACATGGCGATTCTTGCTTCTGATATGCAGGCTCTTTCTGATTTTGGGCGAACCAATAATCCTTGGGATTTATCTTGTACTGCGGGAGGAAGCAGTGGCGGAAGCGCAGCCGCAGTTGCCGCCGGATTTGTCCCAATGGATGTCTGTACTGGGTTGGGGGGATCTGCTCGAATTCCGGCTCACTTCTGTGGAGTATTTGGCATCAAACCGACAGAAAATCGGGTTTCAATGGCAGGCGCATGGCCTGCTCCCTTGGAGGGCGACACAGGGCTTCAATATCTTTATGCTCCGGGTGTCATGACTCGTGCGGTCGAAGATCTAAAGCTTTGGCTCTCAATCGTCGAGGGTGAAGATGAACGATGGATTTATGCTGCTCCTGCCCCACCACAAGCGGCTGATTCTCGCCCACTCAACACCTATCGGATTGCTTGGACAGATGACTTTGGAGAGATCTCTGCCAGTCAGGAAACCCGAAACGTGCTTACGAAGGTGACACAAATTTTGATTGAGCAAGGATGCCAGCTTGAAAAAGCATCGCCCTCGAATTTCGATTACACGAGTGCCTGGGAAACCTACGGCGAGCTGATTGGCGCATGGCTAGCATCTCGACCGATTCCGGTTCAGCCGATCTTGAAAGACAATCTGCGGAAGATAATTGCAGGCGGTAGTGTAATCAAGGGTGCGTTGAGAGGCTCAAGGTTGACGTTGAAGCAATACAGTACAGCCTTGGCTCGACGATCTCGCCTCATGCAGCAGATGGATCGCTTTCTCGCGCAATGGGATGCGTGGATTTGCCCAGTTGTTCCTTTTCCAGCCTTTAAGCATCAGACTCCTGGTAAGCCTATTCATATAGAAGGCCAGCAAGTGCCTTATGTTCTAGGGGGTGTTGCTTATACCAGTATCTTCACCTTGACTGGGCATCCTGTGGTAGTGCTGCCAATCGGACAAACTCAGAATGGATTGCCGATTGGCATTCATCTTGTTGGTAAACGGTGGAAGGATTATCAGCTTCTCGATCTAACCGAGAAAATTGTGGCGGTTACTGGTACAGTTTCGCACCCACCCGGATATTGATGGGTTGCAGATTAGCGATTCGCGGCACAACAAATCGATGAAATGAACGGATGAGGGGGCTGATGGTAATGCCGAGGTTGTCTGCCGCTGTTTATCTCGGTTGTTGGAACGCCCTCATTGGTGCCGTATTAAACTAATGCCTCGATAAGGCGTGCTCTACTGGTATTAATGTGGCTTCTTATGATGGGACTGGGCAAGAAAAATGGATAAGAACCCCATAGAACTTAGAAGGAAGAGATACTTCAAGCTCAGTTCACAGATTGCTCAGCTGGATAATGCGCAACTGCATTCCCTGCTCGGCGATAGTCACTCAGGCTTGAGTTGGGAACTCACTCACACCATAGTTCTTGGGCAATCCAAAATTTTTGTGAAACGCATTCCAGTCACAAACATTGAATATGACAACTTGTTCTCTACTAGAAACCTTTACGACCTGCCAACTTACTTTAATTACGGACTCGGCTCTGCTGGTTTGGGGGTTGCCGGGCTAGGGGTCTTCCGTGAACTTGTGACACATATCAAGACTACCAATTGGGTGCTTGATGGGGAGATCGCCACCTTTCCGCTAATGTACCATTACCGGATTGTTCCGTTCTTTGCGCAGCGTGCAGACGTGGATAGGGAGCGTCTAAAGGGCTTTGTGGAGTACTGGGGTAATAGTGCGAACGCCGGGAAATACATGTTAGATAGAGCGAGTGCCGACCATGAGTTGGTTCTGTTCTTGGAGTATATACCGCATGTTTTAGAAACATGGCTCAGAGAAAACCCCAGCAAATTCCAGCAATCTCTGGATGACTTATGCACGACCATCGCCTTTTTGCGGGCGAAGGAGATTATCCACTTCGACGCACATTTTTGCAACGTCCTTACCGATGGTGAGCAGATCTATCTAACTGATTTTGGTTTAGCGCTTGACAGGAGTTTTACGCTGACGAAGGATGAAGAGACTTTTTTCCAAGAGAACACCTTTTACGATTACGGAGAGATTCTGCGAAACCTTAGCCACCTGATTCGATCAGCGTATAATTTGTGCCCGGAGAACGATAAGCGCAGGATACTGAAAAAATATGGCGCAAAAGAGGGCTTACAACCCTACGAGTTGGGATCTCTATTACTCGACAATATTGAGCAGATTCATGCTGATAGGGACATCAAGCTAGATGAATTCTATGTGGCCAGCATCGTGAAGTACCGCAGCATTATTGCACTGATGCGAAACTTCTATTTTGAGATATGGGGAAATAACAAAAAAGACACGAAACTGCCTCACGCCAAACTACAGCAGCTGCTTAAAGAGACGGGGTTTCTTTTGAGTGCTGAACCTCAAGGCACATAGTTTTCATCATTAATTAACCGCCTGCTTTTCTGGGCCGGCTCGGCCTTTTTGCGATCGCAACAAAAATCACTGCCTTGAAGTGTCAGGCAAGGTGCCTAACTCGCATAAAAAACTAGGAGCAGGTTACTGACCTGCTCCTAGCTGCTGTTAAGGAAAGATGTTTTGCTTCTTGGAGGTTGCGATCGCTACCAGCCGCGAGTGGGAGATAGAGCGTTGCCGCGCAGCAAACTGCCGACGGTTTTAGCCGTTATCTTCATCTGCACCAGCGGGTTAGCAGGCACTACGGTTTTGTAGAGGTAGCTGTCAAAGGTGAGCTTTTGCACATCCATGTCGGCGCACATTTCCACGAAGGCTTCGCGGGTAGCATCGGTGCGGTAAAACACGGTTTGCAGTATGTCTAACACCTTGTAGGTGATGCCGTACATTCTGTCCCAGCGCTTCAGGTAGACCTTGAGCTCGTCTTCGGTGGGGATGCGCTGACCGCCATTGGAAAATTCCACGATGGCCTCGGCGCACATGCGGGCAGACTTGGCCGCAAAGTAAATGCCCTCACCAGAGGACTTAGTGACGGTACCCGCAGCATCACCGACCAGAGCCACTCGACCAACCACACGCCGGGGGCGGGGATGCTCAGGAATGGGGTGGGCTTCAACCTTGATGATCTCGCCGCCTTCGAGCCGGTGAGCTGCCCGTTCCCGGATGCCCGCCTGCAGCTGCTTGATCTTGGCCTGGTTGACCCGCATGGTGCCGGTACCCACGGCTACGTGGTCGTATTTGGGGAAGACCCAGGCATAAAAGTCAGGAGAGACATCGTTGCCCACGTACATTTCGGCCAGATCTTCGTAGTAGGCCATTTTGTCGGCGGGCAGCCGAATGCGCTCTTGGAATGCGATCGCATAGTTATAATCTCCGGCATCAATCGCCTTGGCCACGCGGGAGTTGGCCCCATCAGCGCCAATTACCAGGTCTACCTGCAGCGATTTGCTCTCACCCACGAGTCCTGCCTCGGAGTGAGCAGTGTAGTGGAGCGTGTAGGGATCATTGCTGCCCTTGGGCAATTCGAGCGTGTGCACCGTACCGTTGATCAGCTTGGCTCCCAGCATGGCTGCCCGGTCGCGCAAAAATCCATCGAGCACTTCCCGACGGCACATGCCGATGTACTCGTCTTCTTTGAGAGTACTGCCGATATTGACCTCGATATTGGAGGGCGAGATCATTTTCATCTTGCGCACCCGCCGGTCAATAATTTCCGGAGGCAGCTCAAATTCATCCACCATGCAGAGGGGGATCGCCCCGCCGCAGGGCTTGGCGTTATCTAGCTTGCGCTCAAAGAGATACGTTTCAATGCCTGCTTTGGCTAATGTCTCAGCAGCTGAGGAGCCTGCCGGACCCGATCCAACGACTGCAACCCGGAGTGACAAGGGCCTGTTCTCCACTTCGCGAGAAAGTTACCACGGCATCCTATCACGCGGGATTGGGGGTTTTTGAAGGGTTCTGGCAGTTGTAACGGGAATTGAAACACAGGTTTACATTCTGCAACTGAGATCAAGGGCGTTTAATGATTTTTTGAGAGAAAAATCTATGCTGAGATGAGAGACGCAGAGCGGGGGGGCAGAGGAGTGGGAGAGAAGAGGGGACGCGTCTCCCAAGACCCGCACATGACAAATCCCTCACTTCCGGCTAAAATTGCGCCAATCAATACGTTCGTCCTACTGTGGGCGTTCTACACAGGCAGTTGTGGGCCTATGCCGATCAGTCCATCGCAGATTCGCAGATTGCTGGAGGAAAACAAAGACGCCTTTTCCGGCTTTAATCTGCAAACTTATGAGTTATTGAAGGCATACCGAAAGGGGTGGGCTGAGTATGGCTCGCTGCCGCTAGACCAGCGTATTGGGCGGATGAAGGGCGTGCCTCTACCTGCAGGTGCTCGGCCGTTAGAGGATGGGCCGGTGGACGACAAGGGTATAGTCCGTTTTCCGTGCCGTTGGGCGAATCGGGAGGAAGGGCATGACTGGGTGCGGCAGGTGCTCACCGGCATTACCACGTTTGCTGTGGACGGGTCGCAGATTTTCCCCAGCAAAGATCTGTCTCTGCCGATTGCTTTAATCCAAATTGGCTGGTTTGAAAATCCTCACCTGCCGACGGGCAGCTACAAAAAAGACATTCGCCTGGAAATTCTCACGCCGGACGATCTAAAGACTGGGCCGCAGGGGCAATTGGGCGATCGGCGGGTGAACATTCGCCGGTTTGAAATGGAGATCGAGCGGCTGGTGGAGTTTATGGAGTCTTGCGCCGACTCTCAGCGCTGCCTGGTCTTTTTTGACGGGTCGCTGGTCGTCACTTTTGCCGAGCCTTTCGACGATGAGAGTCAGGCCGCCTATGTCCAGGCCATCTTGAAGCTGCTCAAGGCTAGCGAACAGTATCGAGTGCCGCTGGTGGGCTATGTTGATACCTCCTATGCCCACGACCTGACCCGGCTGCTGCACCACACCTGTGCTCTGCTAGAAACCGAGCGCATTCACGATGCTCAGGTGCTCACTCCCTACCTTGACTGGGGCGATCGCAGTCCCCTCTATCGTTGCGATCGCGGCGGCATTTTAGAGCAGTATGGGGAGCTGTGCGATCGCATTGGCTTTACCTACCTCAAGACCACCCGCGATAACTACCCGGTGCGCCTAGAAATCCCCCTGTGGCTGTGGGAAGCTGGGCAGCTCGATGCAGTATTAGACTGGGTGCGAGCCGAGGTGGTCGTCGGCGGCGGCTACCCCTACGCCATTGAAACGGCAGACCAAACAGCGGTGCTGCAAACCCAGGATCGGCAGGTGTTTTACCGCATCCTGCAGGAATGGGCCGAGCAGGAGTCGATTAAGCTGCGCTTCTCACGCAAGATGGTCAGTAAGGTGCGGCGGCGCTGATGCCCCCTCTAACTGGTAAGTCGGGTGCTGGGCATACGCGGGGTGTAGCATGTCTTCGGCCTGAGCCGCTGCCAGCGGTGGCGCAAACCAGTAGCCCTGAGCCTGCTCGCACTGCTGTCTCTGCAAAAATTGCAGCTCCTCTGGGGTTTCTACGCCTTCGGCAACCACCGTCAGCCCCAAATTAAGCCCTAGGCTCAAAATGGCCTTGACCACTTCCTGGTTTTCTGGGCGGGCAGAAATACTAGAGACGAAGGATCGATCAATTTTCAAGACATCGACCGGAAACCGATGCAGATAGCTCAAGGAGGAATAGCCGGTGCCAAAGTCATCAATGCACACCTCGATGCCGCGATGTCGCAGTTGGTGTAGCGTTTGAGCGGCAATCTCCTCATTCTCGATCAGCACCGACTCAGTCACCTCCAGCTTCAATGCCGAGCCCGTCAGCTGAGTTTGGCGTAAAATCTCGTCGATTCGCTCAATCAGATCGGGTTGGGCAAACTGCTTGCCAGATAAGTTAATACTTATGGTCAGCTCGTTACTGGCGGCAGTCTGCTCGCGCCAATGCTGAAGCTGCACACAGGCATGCTCTAAAACCCACAGCCCCAAAGGAATGATTAGGCCTGTGTGCTCAGCGATGGGAATAAATTCGACTGGGGAGATCTGCCCGTGCAGCGGGTGATTCCAGCGAACCAGGGCTTCAAAGCCAACCACCTGATGACGGCTCAAATCCACAATGGGCTGATAGGCCACCCACAGCTCCTGCCGCTCAATTGCCCGCCGCAGGCTGTTCTCCAGCTTCAGGCGACGGCTCACCTGCAGGTGCATAGAAGTGTCAAACACCTGATAACGGCCGGGCCCAGCGTGTTTGGCCCGGTACATCGCAATTTCGGCATCTCGCAAGAGCTCGGAGGGTTGGGTGTAGTGGGAATTGTTGAGCACCACACCAATGCTGGCACTAACAAAGACCTCAGTATTCTCTAGCAGCAGCGGCAGCTTTAAAACAGATTGAATCTCATCAATCACATCAATAACGGTCGTGAGGGCATCCACGTCTTCCAGCAGAATCGAGAACTCGTCGCCGCCCAAACGAGCCAAGGTGTCTCCAGTTCTAAGACAGGTGCTCAGGCGCTGGGCCATGACGCTCAGCAGGTAATCGCCCGCATAGTGGCTGAGACTGTCGTTGACCACCTTAAAATCGTCTAGATCGAGAAAGAGCACGGCAAAGTCGTGGGGGTGGCGCTGGCGATCTTCTGAGGTGCGCCGCCGAGAGAGCTGCAGGGCGTGGCTCAAGCGATCAATAAACAGAGCCCGGTTGGGCAGGCCAGTGAGGGTATCGTGAAAGGCATCGTGGCGCAGTTGGGCTTCGGCTCGTCGTCGCTGCTCCAGCTCAATCTGGGCCTGCTGATAGAGCTCCGCCTGATGAATGGCAATGGCGCACTGATCGGCCACAGCCTGTACCAGCATAATCTCCGATTCAGACCATTGACGCTGATGGTCTGTCTGCTGCAGACAAATAGCTCCCAGATAGCGCTGCTGATACACCAGCGGCACCCCAATGAGCGATCGCACCCCCGCCGCCCTAAATGCTTTGTGCCATTGCGGAGACTCATCATCCAGGATTTGCAGCGTTAAGGGAGCCTCAGCAAACAGCAGGATATGGAATGGGTCTGGCCTAGGTTGCAAACCAAGCTGATCGGGCAGGGCAGGAGGCAAGTCATCTCCTTGAGCCAGTCTTTGACTGAGGTACTGAACCTGCATCTGCTGCTCGTGGGGCCGCAAAATCAGGCACTGACTAACGGCAAGCGCCTGCTGTAGCTGGTCGGCGGTGCTTTGCAGCACCTCGTCGAGGAGCAGGGTTTCCCGCATGGCCTTGACGATGCGGTTAAGGATCGACTCTCGCCAAGCATTTTGTTCAAGGCGACTGAGGGCCTGCTTTTGCTGTTGTCGCAGCGCCCACTCAGCCAAAGCCCGCTGCAGCACAGTGGGCAGGCGAAATAAGCGATCTTTTAGAACATAGTCGGTCATGCCCGCCTTGATGCAGTCTACCGCTGCTTCTTCGCCCAAGCTGCCGGTCACTAAAATAAAGGGCAGATCTTGGTAAGACTGCAGCAGCAAGTCCAGCACTTGAGGAGCCTGCAATGACGGCAGCCGATAATCGGCTAAAACAGCGTCATAGCGATGATCGGCCAGGCAGATCCGACAGCCCTCAAGGGTATCGGCTACGTCAAAGGTGAATTGAATATCAGCGGTTTTGAGAACGTGTACGACTAGCTCTACATCTTCAGGGGCATCTTCAACAATCAGCAGATGCAGAGAAGATGGGCTCTGAAAAGGGCAAGGGTTCCCTTCAGCAGGGTACAGCGCAGAATTAAGCCGATTCATTGAATGATGCCTATGCAAGATGGGGGGATCTGCAGGGAGAGCGGAGCAGGCGAGGCAGCTGGGCCATGCTGTCTTAAAAGATGGCCGATCGTTCTACTTTAGAAAACCCTTGGACACGATGAATTAAACATAGAAAATGTTGCAAGCTTCTACAAATTCCCAAAGGTTGGTTTTTGGCTAAATTCAGCTGTGTCGGTCAGAATTCGAGATTTGTGAACTTCTTTAGCGCTTTGAGTCTGTCTGGCTCTACTCTGGCGCGATAGTTTCAGGGAGTTTGAAGAAGAAGGTAGTGCCCTGCTCTGGCTGGCTCTCAGCCCAGATCTCACCGCCATGCCGCTGAATAATTCGCTGCACAACCGCTAGGCCCAGGCCCATACCGCCAAACTTTCCTCGGCTATGGAGCTGCTGAAAGGGGCTAAAGAGCCGATCGGCCTGATCCATGGCAAAGCCAACCCCGTTGTCTCGCACGTAGAGGGTTTGATCGGGCAAGACGCCAATTTCGATTCTGGCGGGCTGGCGGTGCTGGCTAAACTTGAGCGCGTTGTCAATCAGGTTGCTAAAGACTTGCTGCAGTAGGCTCGGATCGCCTTCAACCACAGGCAGTTTAGCGACGCTAAAGACGGCATTAGCAGCAGCTGTATTGGGGGGAGAGAGCAGTGCGATCGCACTGTCTACCAGCCCATTAAGCTCAATGGGCTGGCGCTTAAGCTGGCGGCGACCCACCCGTGAGAGGGCTAGCAGTCCTTCAATCAGCTGGTCCATCTTGTGGGCGCTATTTTGGATGGTGTTTAGGTAGTGGGCCGTGGTGGGGTCGGCAGCGGTGGGTTGCAGGTGCTCACTGAGCATATCGATAAAGCCCCGAATGTGCCGCAGCGGTGCCCGCAGATCGTGAGATACCGAGTAGGAAAACGACTCAAGTTCTCGATTAACGGCTTCTAGCTGAGCTGTGCGCTGCTGCACCCGCGCTTCTAGCCCAGTGTTGAGCTGCTGTAGGGCAATCTCTACCCGCTGGCGCTGCAGCTCGGTCACGGCTCGGATGGCAAAGAGGCGCAGCAGTGCTTCGCAATACTCGGGCTGGGGTAGTGGGTGGCGAGACAAAATGCACAGATGGCCCATAGACTGCCCCCGATTGTCCTGCAAGGCAACTCCCATATAAGCAAGAGACTGCCACTCTGCTAGAAAAGGGGCATAGGGAAACTGCCGACTGACGTGCTCAGGGCAGTAGTAGTACCCCTCCTTCATAACGATTTCGCAAGGCGTTTGCTCTAGGGGGTAAGACAGGTTGGGGTGAAGATGCTCGTCTATCCAGGCCGCCAATGTCCGCAGCATTCCCTGGCGATACTCAGTGATCACCACATAGGGCACCGCTAGCGCTGTGGCCAGCTGTTGAGCTAAGACTGGAAAAAAGTCTTGGCCTGCTACTGCGCCTGTTTTGATCATCAGGCTGTTGAGCAGTTCTTCTGCCTGCTTTTGTTCGGTGATGTCGGCGGCGAGGCCAAAAATTCGATCGATCTCCTGGCTCTCATTGCTGCTCAAAAATGCCCTGTCACGAATCCAGCGGATTTCTCCATCTGGGCGAATGATCCGGTACTCCTGGTTAAAGGGCTTACTCTCTTCCCACTCAGCCTGAAGCGCGGTACGAACGCGATCGCGATCCTCTGGATGCACGCTCTCCGAAAAGGTCAGGGTATTGTCATAGACTTCTTGGCAGGGCCGCCCCCAAATCGTTTCGTAGGCGGGGCTGAGGTAGAGGGTGCTATGGGTAACCGGATCGTGCACCCAAAAAACCTGGGGAATGTTCTCAACCAACCGCCGGAAGGGATCATCAAACGCCTGCAAAACTTGATCTGCGGTAGGCACATCGACCGCTGTCAGCAGAAGCAAAAAACTGACCTCGGCGGGCTGGGGCTGGAGATTGGCGCAAACCGTTACCGCTAGGGTTGCGCCGGTTGCTGTGATGAAGCAAAGTGGTTGCGATCGCACCAGCTCACCCTGGCCACAACGGTGCAGCAGCGCCTCTGCCTGGGGCCGGTCAAATTCGGCCACCCGCTCAGTCCAAACTCGGCCCAATACCTGTTCAGGTGGATACCTCAACTGGTTTAGCCAGTCCTGGCTGGCGTCGAGAATCTGGCCCTGCTGGTCTAGAACCAGCACATAGCCCGGAAAATGTCGGTAACTGGCTGAAAATTCCATGTGAACCCCCTGACCGACTCAAGCTCAGCATACTTAAATTGGGCAGCAGATTTGCTCTACTGCCTATAAGTCTTCGGAATGAGCCGCTAGGGCACCTAGCCTATAGATTAACCTCTGCGGATTAGCTCACGCGGACTAGCGCACGATTTGCCGCATGTAGTTCCCCCAGACGGCAGCGGCTTGGCCGCTGCTGCCATCAGTGGAAGAGTTGTCGTCGTTGCCCAACCAAACCCCTGTAGTCAGGTTGTAGCCGGGGACAAACCCGATAAACCACAGATCCCGGTTGTCGTTGGTGGTGCCGGTCTTGCCCCCTTCCCCCAGACCTAAAAAGGCGCTGCGGCCTGTGCCTCCCTGCACCACGCCCTGGAGCAGCCCGACTAGAGTACTGGCGACGGGCGCTGGTAGGGCCTCAATCTGGCCATCTCCCGCCTGACCAAACTCGTAGATCACGCGGCAGGTACTGAAATCTTGGGGGTTGATACAGTCGCTGCTGTCGAGCACCTGCATGACGCCGTGGGGCCGATTCCAAATGCCGTTGTTTGCGATCGCAGCAAACGACCCTGTGATCTCCAGCGGCGTGACCTCGCTCTCCCCCAGCACTAGCCCCGGCGTGGGGTTGAGCTCCGACTCAATGCCCAACCGCTCAGCCGTCTGGATCACGTTACCTAGACCGGCTTCTTCGGCAATCCGTATCGCCACCACGTTCTCAGAGCGGGCCATAGCAGCGTACATATCTAGCGCCCCCGAGCCCGAGCGGCAGCCCTGAAACTCCTGCCCCCCCGAAACTAAGTTGCTGCAGCTATAGGTCTGACCTGGACTGGCTCCCTGCTCTAGGGCCGAGGCGTAGGCAAACACCTTAAAGGTCGATCCGGGCTGGCGCAGGGCTTGGGAGGCCCGGTTAAACTGGCTGGTCTGGTAGTCTACCCCACCCACCAGTGCCTGAATCGCCCCGCTTGTTGTGTCTAGGGTGACAATCGCCCCCTCTGTAAACGCCTGTTCTTGACCGGCGGTAGCCACAGCTTCTCGCAGGGTAGCTTCGGCCTCAGCCTGCATATCCAGGTTCAGCGAGGTCAGCACGATGAAATTGCCTTCTCGCGCCAGGGAGGAGCCCAAAACCTGATCGAGCTCGTCAAAGACATAGCTATAGAAAAAGGGAGCCCGAGTGCTCTGTAGCTGCTCGCGGGCCTTAGGGCTGATCTCAATGCGGGTACGACGGGCGCGGCGAGCCTCTTCCTGGCTGACCATGCCCAGAGTCACCATGCGAGTTAGCACCCGATCGCGGAAATCAACGGCAGCTTCGTAGTCTTGCACCGGGTTAAAGGCATTGGGGGCTGGCAAAATGCCCACCAGTGTCGCCGCTTCTGACAGGTTGAGATCGGCGGAAGATTTGTCGAAGTAGAACCGAGCAGCATCTTCAAAACCGTACAGGTTGTTGCCCAAAAACACCCGGTTCAGGTAAAGCCGCATCAGGTCGTCTTTGCTGTAAAACGTCTCTAGCTTTAGCGCTACGACGGCCTCGCGGATTTTACGAGCAGCCGAATCTTCGGTGCCTACATATTCCCGGTAGATACTGCGGGCTAGCTGCTGAGTAATGGTGCTGCCGCCCTCGAGGATCTCGCCACCACGCACGTTGGCCAGCGCCGCTCGCAGGGTGCCAATCGGGTCAACCCCCAGGTGCCAGTTATAGCGAGAGTCTTCTGAGGCCATGACGGCCCGAGGCAGATAGGGCGAAAAATCAGAGATGCGAGCCTGTTCCCGATGAGCCTGGGTAACCTGCTGCCGCAGGGGTATCGACTGCCCATCTTCCTGGGCATAGATCACGACAGGACCCTGCACCGACTCTGGCAACGGTCGTATGGGGATTTTGGGCCACTCTAGGGCGACAATCCAGGTGCCTACTGCCAGGGAAAGCCCAGTAAAGCCGTAGAGACCGTAGCGAGCAGTCTGCACGTACCAGGGGGGCGGATCAATGTAGCGCAGTGTAACGGCATCGGTCAGCTCGGGTGGCCCCAGGGTGATCAGGTCACCGTGGTTCAAGATGGTCTTTTTGAGTTTCTTTTTGCCCCGATAGACTCCGTTAGTCGAGTCCCGATCTTTGAGGACAAAGGGCTCGCCAGGAAGGTTGCGATCGCGCGTCAAGGTCACGTGTACCTGACTAACAATCGGGCTACGCACAACGATGTCGCTCTGCTGAGAGCTACGCCCTAGGATGTAATGTTCGCCCAGCAGCGGGTAAACGGCTTCCTGGTCGCCCGTAGTCACCTGCAAGGTGGCATTACGAGCCCCCTTCTTGAGGGCCAGCTTAGAGAAATCAACCTGGGCCTGGGCGGCCTGAAACGCCTGGGTAATCTTTCCCAGAACCGTACGAGGCGGGGGTGGCGGCGATTGCGGCGTCATCGATGGAGCGGATCCCAACCGGGGGGTACTGACCTATTCTAATCGCTAGCGCTAGAACAGCTTCCTTACTAACTGATTTTCTCCAGTTTGCTACTTGCCAGTGGGATTACTGCTACCACCATGACCAGAGCCGTTGCCGTTGGCCTTGGGCGGATACACGAAGGCCGCCACCAGCAAACAGATGATACCAATGTTGATAAAGACATCGGCAAGATTGAAAATAGGGAACTGGATCAGGCGAAAATCCAAAAAGTCAACGACTTCCCCGGCCAGGAGACGGTCGATGCCGTTGCCGAGGGCTCCCCCCAAAATAAACCCATAGCCTGCCTGCTCCCAACGGTTCGGTAGGTTAGCCCAGAGGCCCAGAGCCACCAGCCCCAGGCTGACCAGCAGCGACAGCCACTTCAGCCATTCACCATTTTCACTGAACAGGCTAAAGGCTGCACCGGTGTTAGTGACATAGGTGAAATGAAAGACCCCGGGCCAGATCGCCACGGTTTGAGGTGGGTTGGTCAACTCGAAGGTGCTGAGAATCCAGCGCTTGGTGATCTGATCTGCTACCAAGCTTGCCACTGCGGCAACCCAAAATAGGTGATTGCGAACGCTCATAGCCCTCTAATAAAACAGGAGATGCCGCATCACAAAGGCTATCACAGCTACGGCACACACTACAGCCAGTTGCCCAGGCAGCGGCTGAATGGAGTAGGTTAGCAATAGATCCCAGTAGGAGGCGCTGGTCGTTTGCAGCCAGCCTAGCAGCGAGGCCAGCGTCAGGTAGGCCAGCCCACAGCCGTGAATCATGCCTAGGCCGCACACGCTGCTGTAGGCCAGCGTTTCAATTTTGGGAGCAGATCGAAAGGCCAGGTAGCCGCAGATCCAGCCTGCCGGAACAAAGCCAATCAGGTAGCCAAAGCCGGGTTCGCGGACGTAGCTAAGGCCGCCACCCTGAGTAAAGACCGGCAGCTCAAAGACCTGAAACAGGATTAGCCCCAAAAACAAGTAGGCAATTTGAGACAGCGCTGCCGCGTTTTTGCCGCCTAGGCACCCGGTCAGCAGGACGGCCCCGACCTGAAAGGTCACGCCTAGCGACTGCACCCGCAGCCCGGTCTGGCTCCAATCCCAGGGAGCATTGAGGATGAACGTTTCCATCCAGGTAGCGGCAATGGTTAGGACTAGCCCAATCAGTGCCCAGAGCAGTTCGAATGGTGCCAACACCTTTTGTGTTTTCACTGCAAAAGTAACGATTAGCAGGATTCAGACTTTCAGGTTAGCAGGCTTTGCGAAAGCGGCAACGGGGCTCTAAAAATTTGGCTACGGGTTAGCTAGAGGGCGGCGGCAGTCGGGCTCCGCAGCGTTTGCAGAACTGAGCATCGGCGTCGTGGAGCCTAAGATCGCAGCTTTGGCACAGAGTTTGTACGGAGTGAGTGACTTTAACAAATTCCCGAATGAGCTCTCCAATTTGGGTCGGAATCAGCGCTACGCCAGTCAAAATCATCATCACAGTCAGGCCCCGACCGACTTCGGATAAGGGGGTGACATCGCCAAAGCCGACTGTGGTCATGGTGGCGACCGCAAAATAGACGGCATCTAAAAAGGTGCCAAAATCTGGGTTTTGGCCGTGTTCCACCTGAAAAATCAGCCCAGAGTAGATAAAGATGATCGCTACTAGGGTAAAGACGATGCGGGCGACAATCAGGGTGTCGGTGCCGCTGATGTAGCCAAACAGCACTCGATCTTCAAAAAAGCGAACCAGCCGCAGAAACCGCAGCCAGCGCAGCAGCCGGATAAAACGAACGTCCCAAAAGCCCACAAAAAAGGGCAGAATCGCCAGCAGATCGAGCAGGCCATAAAGGCTAAAAACGTAGAGCAGCGGCCGTTCGGCAGACCACAGCCGGAGTGAATATTCCAGGGTAAAGCCCACCAGAATAATCCAGTCCAAAACATTGAGAAAGCTGTAGAGGCGTTCTGAAATTGGGTAGGTTTCGACGACAAAGATGGCGGAGGAGAGCAGGATTAGAAATGCGATCGCACCATTCAACCACCGTCCCGCTGTCGTCTCGGTATCTTTTAGGTAAAACCGAACCCGCTGCCGCCAGTTCTGCTTTTGCCAGTCCAAATTGTTCTCCATTCTGGCCTCCCGATGCCTACCTCCGGCATATCTCCAATCAAAGCTCTGGGCTAAGATGACGAAGCATCCTGAACCCTACTGTATTGAACAGATAGGTGTCCTGGCGTTCCCTTAGCACTCCTCCATGTCAACTGCACCTATCATTACCACACTGAACGACTTTGCCTCGGAGCATTCTCCGGTGCTGCCCCTGCTGCCCAGTCAACGGCCCCTGCTGATGGTGGGCCACGGCAGCCGCGACAGCCAGGGCCGCGACAGCCTTCTAGAGTTTGCCGCTGCCTATCAGGCTTTAGATGCCTCCAGACCCGTCATCCCCTGCTTCTTGGAGCTGACCGAGCCGACGATTCAAGATGGGGTAGACCAGTGTGTTGCCAAAGGTTTTACCGATATCTCGGTGCTGCCAATCCTGCTGTTTGCGGCGCGGCACAACAAGTTTGACGTGACCAACGAGCTAGATCGAGCTAGGCAGCGCCATCCCCAGGTGACTTTCCACTACGGTCGCCACTTCGGCATCACCCCCGAAATTCTCACCCTCTGGCAGGACCGACTGGCCCAGCTCGATACGCCAGCCTTTAATCCAGAGGGCATTAGCCGAGAAGACACGGTGCTGCTCTTTGTGGGCCGGGGAGCCAGCGATCCCGACGCTAATGGCGATGTCTTTAAACTAGCCCGCGTGCTCTGGGAGGGCAGCGGTTACAAAACGGTTGAGATCTGCTTTATCGGCATCACTCATCCCCGCTTAGAAGAAGGCTTCCGCCGCGCCCACCTATACCAGCCCAAGCGGATCATCATGCTGCCCTACTTCATGTTTACTGGGGTGCTGATGAAGAAGATCTTTGAAATCTCGGCCCTTCAGCAGGCCGAAAACCCAGGTACCCCGGTTGTTTGCCTGCCCGAAATGGGTATCCACCCGCAACTGCTTCGGGTCTTGCGCCAGCGCGAATTGGAGACTCACCTGGGCCAGGTGCAGATGAACTGCGAGATGTGTAAGTTCCGGCGGGCTGCTTTTGCTAGCAACGGCAGCAGCCACGGTCATGATCACGGGCACGACCACGGGCATCACCACGGTCACGATCACGGCCATCATGGCCACGACCACGCTGCTGAACCTGTCGATCCTTATGCCGAGCCACAGCAGTATCACGATCGGGCTTGGCAGGTGCCTTGAGAGATGGGTGAGGGGGTAGATGGGTGGATCAGTGGACGGGTAGAGGGGAAGACTCGGGGAGATGGGGGAGGTTCTGCGTCGGTAGTTGAAATCGGGCCGATAATGGCAGTAGCGGGGTTAAGGGCGTTTGTCTCTTAACTTTTGGCCCCTCTCTCGATAGCCCGGTTGGGCGTTTAAGAAATACTTCTTACTTTTTGCTGTCTCTATGTCTTCTTTTACTGTTGGCGATCGCGTTCGCCTGACTAGCCTGCCCCCCTACTTCAAAACTGCTGATTCTATGCCCATGCTGCGCCCTCCTGACGTTTTGCAGGTGGGTGATGAAGGGATTGTCTTGGATCGGCGGCCTGGAGGCTATTGGGGTGTTCGCTTTGAGCGCGGTGCTTTTTTAGTCGATACCCAGTATTTGGATCGAGCTGGTAATACTTCGGAGTCTCCGGAGTCTTTGGAGTCTTCGGACTAGGAGTTCAAGAAAGACATTTAGGCTCCGGGGGGTAGGCTATTGCCTGTCTCTTCAGAACCCGTCATCAGTCGAGCCCGCATGGCGGCTAGCTCTGCATCGATGGAGTCGGGCGCTTGCTCCAGGGCCTGAAACTGTTTTTCTAGGCTGTCTCCGGCGTTGAGTTCGGCCACGGCTTCGGAGCGGGCCTCTAGATCCATGACGCGCTCTTCCATGCGGTCAAAGGCTGCGATCGCACCCGGTGTGCCGACCTCCCCGATCATCTCCTGGATCCGCTGCGAGGCAGCAGCAGAGCGGGCGCGGGCGATGTACATATCCTTTTTGGTTTTGGCTTCGGTAATTTTGCCTTCTAAGGCCCGCATGTTGCTTTTAAGCTTTTCCACCACATCCCGCTGCTGGAAAATTTGAGCGTCCATTGCGGTGGCGGTATCGACGTAAGTCTTGCGGCGAGTCAGGGCTTCTCTCGCCATGTCGTCTTCGCCCTTCTGCAGCGCTAGCTGGGCTCGGTTGTACCATTCTTGAGCAGTTCTGGTGGCCTGTTCGCTCTGGCGCTCAGTGCGTTTTTGAGTTGCGATCGCTTGGGCCACTGCCTGCCGCAGCTGGATCAGGTTGGCCTGCATCTCCTCTACGGCCTGCTCTAGTATTTTTTCCGGATCTTCAGCCTGATTGACGGCGCTATTGAGGTTGGCGCGAATGACCCGTGAAAGGCGATCTAGCAGTCCCATGACACATACCTTGCCTAAACAGCTCTCTGCTTAGAAGCATAACAGGGAGGCCCTGAAACGTGGGATGCAGGTATACCCATTTAGTAGCGTTTGGCTGCTTAAATCAGGTTTTAGTCTGGGCTGCTGTTCTAAAGCTGTAAAGATGTCGCCAAGAAGACTCTAGATGAAGTCGAATTTCCTATGAAGTGGGTGAATTAAATCGAATTCCTGCTCCTTGATTGGCCATGTTAAGGCTGCCTGCGTTAGTTAACGCTGAGCCTCAATACAGGCTTAAAAGCATCTCTGTATGAGGAACGAGGAACTACAGCTGGTAGGACTGAATATTTTTGGAGCGCGTAATGTCGAGAAAGTTTGCTTTGGTGGCTAGCCTGGTACTTGTGGGACTATTCCAGGCATCCCCAACCCTTGCCGATGAAGATTCGCCTTGCCTCTTTGTGACGGAATCAGGTGGCTCAATTGATTTAGGCTCTCTTTGCGGCGGTGGCGCAGGCCCTAGACCTACATCCGCCCCACCTGCACCTCAGGCTCCCCGACCTACCCAGACGACGGAGCAACTGTACGCCTTTCCGCAAACCCTTCAGTCTGCAGGATTCTACATATGGCAGAGCGGACGCTTTGACAATATTGGGTTTGATGTGTGGGCTAAGCGAGGCGGCGGTGGCTTCTATTACTTTCTTTGGGGCCAGCCCTACCCAGCAGACCGCAGCAACCCTGAGGTTGTTGTGTTCTTTAACAGCAACACCATCTTTGCCAGAGCAGAAGTGGTAAGAGCTTGCTATCTCAATGGGGCCTTGAGTTCTACCTGTGGTTCAACAGAAACGAACTTGCCTGCTCATACCCGATACGTAGGATCCTGTGCCTTTCCCTGGCAGGTGGCATCTACTAGGAGACAATGTGGGACCGGAGCGGCTATGCTGCGCCCAGCCAGCACACCTTGAAGCAGATCTTCCAGAACCACCTCATAAGCCAAGCGCCAGAGCCAGTTTATCTAAGGGTCACTCAGGAGCATAAACCTCAGCAGAGATACCCTGTTGCTGCAGGTTCTGCACCAAGTCTTGAGCCGAAGACTGCTGCTCAAATGCGCCCATCTGAATCCGAGCACCCGCGGGGAAGTTGCGCACGTAGGCTTCACCAACGGCATCGCGAGCATTAGAAAGAGACTGATCGCCAGTGTAGTCTGTGACCACATAGTAGCTGGGAGCAGCAGCAGGTGCGGCGGCTACTGGCTGGGGGCTAGGAGAGGGTAAAGGCGGTGGAGCAGACTGGGGCTGCGGGGCTGGGGTGGGTGCAGCGGGCTGAGGAGCTACTGGAGCTGCTGCCGCTGGAGCCGGGGCTCTAGGGGCCTGCACCGGACGGATTGTGGCTGGCACCGTAACGGGTGTGCGAATGGCGACGGTGGGAGCAGTCGGGGCGGGTGTTGGAGTAGGCGGGGCTGCCGCTGTGTTGGCAGGCTTGGCCTCGGCCCCACTCGCCGCTGGGGTGGGCAGAGAACTCGGTGGCCCAGCTAGGGCAAGAGGTGTGGAGGCTATGGTTGGGGCACCGGCAGCGCCTGAGGGCAGGGTGCTGAGAGAGCCTCGGTTCAGGTCAACAAACTCTTGTTGAGAGAGGTCTGGGCCTAGCCCTTCCAAACCCGGTTCAAATACACGGGTTGCTGGGGTATCTCCGGTTGCCGAGGGATCTCCGGCCTCTCCTGACTGGCCCCGCAGCGCCTGCAGCGTTGGGTGATTCCAGAGGTGGTTAATGGCTTTAGGAGTGGTCATCAGGTACCCCAGCCCGGCACTGCTGACTAACAACAGCAGGAATGCCCCAATTCCCAGAGGGGTCGTCAGTCGCCGGACTAATGAGGGGGAGTAGACGGTATCGCGAGAGGGCGGAGAAGGTTCATTAGCTGCTGTGCTTCTAAGCAGCGCTTCGGTAGTCTCCAAAAAGTCGTCTGGAATGGACTCGTAGTGAGCTAGCGATCCTTCCGGTTCACTAACATCCGGCTCAGGGCTATCTGATGGTGGGGCCTCAATTCTGGCTAAGGGGCTGCCTGAGATGGCGACGGTCTGCTCCAGCCGAGGATTGGGTGGCAGTGGTGGCGGCAGTGGCGTTTCTACAGGCGCGGCTGCCAAATTGGTTGCTGCCTGGGACTCTGTTTTGCCTTCCACCTGAATCAGATCAAGGGGCTGACGCCGTTTACGAAACCCCAGTCCTCGGGAAGCTGGTGCGGAAGCGCTGCCCTTGCGGCTCTGGCGGTAGCGCATTAGCTCTGTTTCGAGATCCACTGACAGGCTGGCTAAAGCCTGCTGTAGCGGCGGCTTGAGGCTGCTGTCGGTGCTGGGAGCTGAAGCTGAGACTAAGGATTGCCTGGGCATGAGCGGCGGCCACTTTCTCTAAAGTGTTTTGAGGTAAAAAGACTCAGACACATATGTTACTGATTTCTTCTGACTTGACAAGCTGTTTGACTAAGATTTGACCTGTTTTTGTAGAATAAACCTAAGAACAAACCCAGCATAAACCCAGAAGCTTTCCAAGTCTGGTGCTGCTAACACTGAGAAAAAATGCCCCTAGATGCCCTTAATCGGTTAATTAACCAGCTAGAAACCCAGCCTCAGTGGCGCAAGCAAGGGCAGTTTCGCCAAATTTCAGACTGCTGGCCTCGGGTGGTCGGGCCTTCGGTCGCCGTGCAGACTAAGCCTGTGCGGATTGACCAGGACATTTTGTATGTGGCAGTTGCCAACGCGGCTTGGAGCCAAACGCTCACCTTTGAGCGCCTGCGAATTTTAGAGAAGATCAATGCTCTAGTCAAGCCGCCTATTCAAGACATCCGATTTTCTACTGGAGACTGGTTTCGCCGCCCGCGAGATCGGCGAGAGCGAGCGGGAGCCGATGAGGAGGGGTTGCGATCGCACCCCAGCTACCTAGCTCAAGCCGCGCCCCTGTCTGTCCCAGTCCCATTCCCTAAGACTGCCCTCGAAGCCTTTCAGCAGTGGGCTGAGCGCCGCCAAGAAGAAGCCCGCCGTCAGGCCCAGTGCCCGCGCTGTAGCTGTCCCTGCCCAGAGGGTGAACTCAAGCGCTGGTCTATGTGCAGTCTCTGTATCGCTAAAGGCTGGCAGACTCGGTAGCTTCCCAACGGTCTATAGGTCTGTAAGGCTCCGCTTCGTTAGCGGCTCCGCCTGCCCAATTATTCTAAGGGCCGCGTCATCAGGACTGAAGCAGGGATATAGCCTAGTTTTTGATAGAGCTGTAGAGCCGCCTCGTTGCTGCTGAGCACCTGTAGAGCAATTTGTCGATCACCGCGCTGTTGAGCCCATTTGTGTCCCTGCTTCAGCAAGGCGGTAGCCAGCCCTTGCCGCCGATGGTCAGCCTCTACAAATAGCAGCAAGACGTAAGCATGCCGTTCGCCGCTGCGCTGGTCAATCGCGTTGCCCAACCACAGGCAGGCTACCGGCGAGCCTGCGGGGCCTGCTTCCCCAGATTTGTCTGGATAAACCCACCAAAGCGGAGTTTCACCTGAGAAATGCTGGTCTACTGTAGCAGCCACATGGCTAAGAGATTGACCTGGGCTAATCTCAGAGTGAGCTCGCTGCATCACCTTCACCAGCAGTGCTCGGTCTAGCCCTGAGCCCCGCTGCAGACAGTAGCCCGGCAAAAAACTCATTAGCGCGGCTGTTCCCCCTGAACGTCTGACACAGATGCCCTATACAGGATGGTCGGGTTGACCGTGCAGCAGCATGGAAATTCCCGGTGGCAGTGAGTCACCTGCGAGGGAAACTTCAGGAGACTGAGTCGGTTGCTCCAGTGTCTCAATCGGGGCAGGAGCCATCATGTCGCTCGGCAGAAAAATGCGGGCGCTAACGGCAACCATCGCCACTACAAAAATGAGAACAATGAAGAGTGGGGCAATATAGGCGCGAAAGAAAGCCATAGGGCAATGCCGACAAGGGAATTGAGAAAAACGAGATGGGGCTGCAAGTAAGGGGGTGAACAGACACTGCGGGCAGTAGCAGGTGGCACGGATGACAATAGCTAAGCCTACGTTCATGTTTTGTTACACCTGTTTTAATCTTACACGTCTCTGGGGCGATCCCACTCCTTCTCAAGTTCAGTTAGACGCGGCTTCTAAGACTCCTTAGCTGGTTTTGCCGCCTTTAAGATTCGGGATACGGACGCATCAGTTCCCCCCTTAAAGCATCTCTATTAAATCCTCGATAAAAATTTTGTGTTAATTCCGCAAACTTCCCCTATTCCTGAGTAGGTTCGTTAGGCTAGATCACATCGCTTATCGCGCAGTCTGCAAAGCACTTGCACATCGAAATAGGCGTCTCCTGATGGGGTTCCCCGGCTAACTGCCGGGGTTTTTATTGGCCAATCGTCAAATTAGAGATGGCCTTTAACCACAACCGCTACTCCCCAAACGCATCCAACAGCTGCGCTCAAAGCCCCCAGCAAGGTCAGCCGACTGTGCTCAGTCACAGCCCTTCTAAGGGCTATGTCTGCCTTTTCAGGGAAAGTAGAAATGGGTTTTGGCCGCATTCTTAAAAAACTGGCGGCAAAGGCAAAAGCTGCTAGCAGAAATAACAGAGACGGGGTAATCACAACCAGCCCAATGGTCTTGCCCTTGTCTGCATCGTAGGGAATTGCCAGAACGAAAAGTAAGAGATAAGCCGGAATCGCGATCAGGCTAGCAGCCAACATGAATTTAGAAAATTCCTGGCTTGTCTTGGCATACTCCATGGCCGTTACCTGGCTGTGAGCGCGCCTTTTTTTAGCCGCTAATGCCTTGAGGAGTACGTCCGTAGCCCCTATTGATGCGGATGAATCAGCCAGCGGTTTCTTTGGGTTCAAGGGCATTGAAATGTTGGAGGGTTGGTTTTAGGGCGTTATGATTGCCTAAATCAAGCTAGCACAAGAGCTTTTGCCATTTTGTCGGTCCCTGAGAGAAGTTCAAGGGAAATTTATGAAAGGCAAACCTGTAGGTTTGCCTTTCACTGCTAGCAGAGGGAACTGTGGGAGAGCTTGTCTAGACAGGCCGGTAGACGCGGTAGTTGATGCTGGGAAAGATGTTGTCGATGGCTTCTACTTTCTCCAGCCAGCCTGAGTCAACTTTGCCCTGATTGACGTCTTCCCAAATCTTGTTGAAGCGCATCAGGTGGGAGCGGGTGCGGCGAATTGCATAGGGCACCATGGTGCCAGTCCGCATGATGAAGGCCCAGTCAGAGGACTGCGCCAGCAACAGCTCTCTCGCGGCCTGGTTGAGCGCTTTCCACTCCAGTTCGTCGGCGGGTTCGCGCTTGGCCAGCTCAATCATGCGCTCGGCGGCTTTATGCAAATGGGGGTAGATCCAGGAATTGGTCTCGTTGAGCCAGTACTCGTGAAAACCTTTGTAACCCCAGCTCGATTGAGAGGGGCGACAGACCTGCTGAGAGGGATTGGTTTGCAAGTAGTCAGCCAGGTGGGTCATTTCGTAGGTGCTCTGGTCATACCAGCTCTTGCGGAACAGGTAATCAATAAACCAAGGGCCTTCGTACCACCAGTGGCCAAACAGCTCAGCATCGTAGGGAGAGACGATAATCGGTGGGCGCTGTGTCAGGTTGTGTAGGTACTGCACCTGCTGCTCCCGATTAAACATGAAGTTGCTCGCATGTTCGGCAGCTTTTTCGCGGGCCCAGTAGGGGTCGTACCATTCCTTCTCTGAGAGCCCTAGACCTTTGCCCGTGATCTTGTGGTACTTGATGCCCACGTTTTTGCGCTGGCCGTTGGGCATGACGTAGGGCTTAATGTACTCGTACTCGGCATCCCAGCCCAAGTCGCGGTAAAACTCTCGGTACTCAGCAGCACCGGGGTAGCCCACCTGGGAAGACCATACCTGCTGGGATGACTCGTGATCGCGGCCAAAGGCAGCGACGCCAGTTTCAGTGAAGATTGGGGCATAGGAACCGAAGCGGGGCCGGGGCCGAGCGTAGAGAATGCCGTGGCCGTCGGTCAAGAAGTAGCGCAAACCAGCATCGGCCAGCATGCGCTCTAGCCCTTCATAGTAGGCACACTCGGGCAGCCAGATGCCCCTGGGCGGACGGCCAAAGTTTTCTTCGTAGTGCTCACAGGCAACCTGAATTTGTGCCCACACAGCCTGGGGGTACATCTTCATCAGCGGCAGGTAGCCGTGGGTCGCGCCGCAGGTAATGATTTCTAGGTTGTTGCTGTCTTGGTACTGCTTGAAGGCAGTGACCAGATCGCCACTGTACTGCTCCCAGACTTGACGGACGTGGTTAAACTCGCGGGCGTAGTGCTCGGCCAGGTAGCGCAGGTGACCGTTATGGACGTTGCGCTCAACCTCCATTTCAGTCAGTTCTTCGAGCTGGGCTAGGTGAGCGTCGTAGCGCTCCTGCAGCAGGGGGTCTCGCAGCATCGACACCAGGGGCGGCGTCATGCTCATCGTCAATTTGAAGTCAACCCCGTCTCGCTTGAGCCCCTCAAACATCATGAGCAGCGGGACGTAGGTTTCGGTAATGGCCTCAAACAGCCATTCCTCTTCTAAGACGTAGTCGCTTTCGGGGTGGCGAACGAAGGGCAGGTGGGCATGGAGAACCAGAGCGAGATATCCGATAGCCATAGGCGCAAGTAACCGGGGTCAGTGGGTGCGGCAAACAGGGTCAGAAGAACGAAGTCAGTGGATCTTGACGTTGCCAAAATTGTAAAGCAAAAGTTAAGCGCTAAAAATTGTGCAGATTGCTTTGACTACTGACAGAGCTGCTAGTTCAGAGGAATCTTTGCAAAGCAAGCATTCCTCGAAAAACCGCTGTTGTCAGGGGGTATTGCTCTGCCCGGCCGAAGACAAACTCACAACGGCACATCCAAAAAGATATGAACTTTTACAAAGCGAAAACTCTTGTGATTTAAGTTGACAATCCATGGAATTTTCACCAAAGCGAGTCCGTTGGAAAGTCCAGGGATAACTATTTGGTGGAAGTAAATTGCCTCTGGAGCTGCTTGAGGGTCTGATACATTTCTGGCAGGCGGTTGTAAACTGCAGCGGCTTTCAAAAACAGCTTATGGGAAATGGCGGGAGATCCAGCCACGATGCTGCCAGCTTCGACATCGCTGTGAATGCCCGCTTTGGCGGTTGCGATCGCACCATCTCCAATCTTGGCCTGGTTAGCAATGCCCACCTGCCCTGCCAAAATCACCCGGTTGCCGATAATTACGCCGCCCGCCATGCCTACCTGAGCCGCCATCACCACGCCTTCGCCCACTTGGCAGCCGTGAGCAACATGTACTAGGTTGTCGAGCTTAGTGCCTCGCTTAATGCGGGTTTCGCCCACAGCGGGGCGATCGACCGTAGAGTTGCAGCCGATCTCAACGCCATCTTCCAGCACCGTATAGCCAGACTGCTCCATTTTCTCCCAACCCTGGGCCGTGGGCACAAAGCCAAAGCCTTCGGAGCCAATGGCTGCACCGCTGTGAATCACACAGGCCCGGCCTAATTTAGTGCGCTCATGGATGACGCAGTTGGCGTGGAGCACCGTGCCATCGCCAATCTCAACGTGGGGATAAACCACCACATTAGGTTGAATGCAAACGCCGCTGCCGATTTTGACCCCGGCTTGAATCACCACGTAGGCCCCAATTGCAACCTCTTCCCCCAGCGTTACGGAGGGATCGATGATCGCCGTGGGGTGAATGCCGGGAGCTGGCTTAAATGGCTGGTAAAAGAGTGCGATCGCACGGGCAAACCCCAGCCGTGGATCGGGTGTGCTTAGCCAAGCAATTCCTCGCTCGCTGGCTTGAGCCTGCAAGGCTTCATTTTTGGGCAAGATCAGGGCGCTGGCCTGAGTGGTTGCCACAAAATGGGCAAACTTGGCTCCCTCGATATAGCTCAGTGCTCCAGCCTCAGCCTGCTCCACAGCGCTCACCCCGGCAATCTCTGGGTCGCGATCGGCGTACTCGCTCAGGCTTGACTGTTCGGTAATCCCAATTTTGGCGGCAATTTCGCTAAACTTCATGGGGCGACTGGCTTTGAATCAGGGCGATTCTAAGCTATCAGAAATGCAGCACACTCTACATGCGCGGTTTGAGGAAAGAAGTCGGCAGGCTGTACCCGCTGGATCCGGTAGCCCCCCTCTTCGCAGAGGATCTTCAGGTCGCGGGCCAGGGTGGCTGGGTTGCAGCTCATGTAGACAATGCGGGCTGGGTTTAGCTCAATTAGGGCATCGAGGACAGTGCGATCGCAGCCCTTACGCGGCGGATCTAGGAGCACCACATCTGGCCCCCCCTCCAATTCTCCGGCTACCTGCGGCAGCAGCTGCTCAACACTGCCCGATCGAAACTCTACGTTTTCAATGTCGTTCAAAGCCGCATTTGCCAAGCCCTGCTGCACGGCCTCAGGCTGAACTTCTAGGCCAATGCAGCGGCGCGATCGCTGCGCCACTGGCAGTGTCAGCGTCCCAACCCCGGCATAAGCATCGATCACCGTTTCGCTGCCCTGGAGCGCCAGCTCCTCCAAAATCACCCCCAATATGCGCTCGGCCTGCTCTGTGTAGACCTGAAAAAACGTGGTGGGATGAATGCGAAAAGTTAACCCAGCAAAGGATTCTTCCAAATACGGCCGCCCTGCCACAGCGCGGGTTTCCTCCCCCAAGATGGCATTGGTCTTAGCCGGATTGTAGTTGAGGCAAACCCCTACTAAGTCAGGGTAGCGCTCTAGCCACACCTGAGCCTGCTTCTCCAGATTTTGCAAATCTCGCACTGTGGAAACCAGCGTTAGCAGGATTTGTCCGGTACGTCGCCCGATCCGTAGAGACAGGTGGCGCAGCCGCCCATGATGCCGTTTCTCATCGTAAATCGACCAGCCCTGAGCCTGAATGTCTTGCTTCACCTCCGCCAGCAGTGGGTTCAGCCGCCCATCCTGCACCGGGCACTGATTGAGATTCACCAGCTTGTGGCTGCCCTTACGGTAGTAGCCTGCCTTGACCTGGCCTTCGGAAGATCGAGCTAGGGGGTAGGTCACCTTGTTGCGATAACCCAGCGAGTTCTCAGCCCCTAGGATCGGGCTGATAGCAAGGTCAGCAAACCCGCCGATGCGTCTGAGCGCTTCCTCAACCTGTTGCTGCTTGGCCGCCAGCTGAGCCTCATAAGACACCGCCTGCCACTGACAGCCGCCGCACTTGTCTGCCACAATACAGGCCGGACGCACCCGCTCTGCCGAGGCCGTAACCACCTCCACCAGCTTGCCTCGCGCAAAGGTCGGTTTTACCTGCACTAGCTTGGTGCGAATAGTATCTCCCGGTACCGTGTCGGGCACAAAGACCACCCGGCCATCCCAGCGACCCAGACCATCTCCTGTGCTATTAAGGTCAGTAATCTCAAGATCCAAGGTCGCGCCCGCTTGCCAGTCAGCCATTGCCCATGCCCCGCGTCAGTCCAGTCTCTGACTCTAGCAATCTCGGTTGAGTTTGTGGTGTTTTTTTCTACTGGGTTCATTCCACAGCTCTAATGCTCTTTGCTAATTGCCCCAGTGCTGCTGATCTAGCGCACCTGTAGTGATTGCGGCGGCGATGGGTAACGCTGTGGCTTGAAAGATGTTTCAAATTCTTTACAAAAGAAACCCCTTTCTCATTCAGTTAACAACTCTCTAGATAAATAGCCAAACCCCCCGTAGAAAACCGGAAATCGGCTTTTTAGTAGGGACGTAGTTGGCCCAACAAAAGTAAGCGTTGAAGCGTTTAGATGAGAAAGGCGCTTTTCTTGGGTGCCCTGAAGTCGCTAAACTATCGTTGATACAGTGTCATCGCGGTCATCAAAAAACTATGTCAGTCGTTAGCCAAGTAATTCTCAACGCCGACGATGAGCTGCGCTACCCTACCAGCGGCGAGCTCAAGACGATTGAAGACTATTTAAAGACCGGCGACCAGCGGATGCGAATCGCCACCACATTGGCAGACAACGAGAAAAAAATCGTTGATCAGGCCAGCAAAGAGCTCTGGAGACGCCGTCCTGACTTCATCGCCCCTGGTGGCAATGCCTATGGTCAGAAGCAGCGGGCTCTGTGCATTCGAGACTATGGCTGGTACCTGCGCCTGATCACCTACGGTGTGCTAGCTGGCAACAGTGGTCCGATTGAGAGCATCGGCATTGTTGGGGTGCGAGAAATGTACAACGCGCTCAACGTGCCTGTCCCTGGCATGGCTGAGGCCATTCGTTGTCTCAAAGAGGCTTCCCTCAGCCTACTCTCTGATGACGATGCGGGTGAAGCTCGGCCTTACTTTGACTTCCTGATCCAGGCAATGTCATAGAACGTTTGAACTGAGTTCTGATTTCCTTGCACAATGGTAGGGGCGCAGCTTAGCTGTGCCCTTTTTATTTCTCTTGATCTTGATTCTTAGCGGGTGGAGGAAACATGGATCTGTTTGATCAGGCAACACCGCAGCGCTGCCGTATTGGCAAAGTAGTCAAATCCAACTCTCACCATGACTATGTGGTGCAGGTCGATGATCAGCAGGATGTCTCTGCCCCGCCCTGTGCTGAAGACTTTGGCTTTGGCCAGTTTGTCAGCTTAGAGAATGAGAATCGGCACTGGGCTGTGGGCCTGGTTTACAACTCGCAGCTGTCTAACCCCATGTTTCTCAATAGCGGCCCTCGCCTCTCTAGCGAACCCGACCCGCTGTTTACACCCGATCTGGTGCAGGAAACCCGCATACTGCTGGGCGTCGTTCTGATTGGCACTCTGGAGCTTGATGACGGCACCTGCCACGGCTGGCACGGTATTCCCAGGGCAGTGGTGCCTGTGAATACGCCGGTTTATCAGATGAGCGGAGAAGAGGTGTACCGCTTTCACTTGAGCCCTCAGGGCCAGCCTCAGTTTTCCTATTACAGTCAGCTGCTGAGATCGGGCGGCACCTTTGCTACGCAGCTGGCCCAGCAGGTGCTAACCCAACTAATCGATAGTGGGCTTTTCCAGGGAGCTGACCAGCGAGCCTTAACTGTCCTTTGTCGGGAGTTGACCTGGAAAAACACGATGTCAGCGATGCGCTGATCAGAAGGGCCTGACCTCAAATCTGATCTCGAAAAAGAGCAATAAAAAACCGACAGGAATCCCGAAGGTCTGTCGGTCGGTTGTGTGTTCCCTGTAGATGACTCGGCTAGAGTTGAGTCTTCTTAAGTATCCGTAAAAGCCCTTCGCAGCAACAGGACTTTGGTCACAGCCACGTGTGAGTTTGATCACACCCAGTTGACCGCTTGTAGTAGCAGGCCTTTAAATTGCTGAGGCTGCTTCTAGCAAGGCACTTTAGTAAGCAGGTTGCCCCTAGTCGAGGTGAACCAACGCACACGAGTTGGCAACCTTTGCCAAGCCTTACCTCAGTCTTGGGCTGGGTGAAACGCTGCCTAAAAGCTCATCTTAATGTGCCGAAAACTGCCCGCAGCTAGGCTGTAAAGTCTCTTCAAAACCTCATTGCGCGCCTAGAGAATTGAGGCAAGATGTATTAGCGATGTTAGAGGATAGCTTATGGGGCCATCAGACGGTGTTTTCGAAACCGAAGTCAAACCGGCAGCGGTGAGTTTAAGTGCGGCAGAATCTTTTGCTTGTGTGGCTCTAGTTGCGATCGCAGCCGACGGCTACCTCTCAGAACAAGAAGGCCAGGAAATGACCCTGGCCCTTTCTCGAATGCAGCTCTTTAACAGCTACTCTGCCGACGTGATGCATCGGATGTTTGACAAGCTGTTGGTGATGCTAAAGCAGTATGGCCCGGGCGAGCTGATCGCCCTAGCCAAACAATCTCTGCCCCAAGATCTGCGAGAAACCGCCTTTGCGATCGCCACTGACTTAGTGCTCTCCGATGGCACAGTCGCGCCCCAGGAACAGTCTTTCCTCGACGATCTGTACCGAATTCTGGAAATTCCGGGCGACATGGCCCTGCAGATTGTGCAGGTGATGAATATCAAGAATCGGGGATAGAGGAAGACGCGTCTCCCTGTCCCTGATTCTTCACCCCAATGGCTGCTTCGCAGGTGTCCCCGGCGCGCGCGGAAACTCAACTGGGGTAGAGCTCTGCTTGCGGATGTAAAGGCAGTGCCGAACACCCTGAGTCAGGGGTGTGGTTGCTGCCTGCACCTCAATGTCGCCTCCTCCCAAGCGGGCTGCCGCTTCGCCTAGGGCGCTGGCTTCGGCTGCTGTCCACTGACCTCGGTAGAGCACTGCAACGCCGTTGACTTTGACTAGGGGCAGGGCATATTCGGCGCAAACGGTGACTGGCCCAACGGCTCGGATAAGGGCCAAGTCGTAACTTTCCCGCTGGGCAGGGTGGCGACCAAAAGACTCGGCTCGATCGGCGGCTGTCTGAACCTGATCGAGACCTAGAGACTGGCTAAGTTCCGCTAGAAAAGCAATTTTCTTGCGGGTTGAGTCGAGGCAGGTGATTTGCCAGGTGGGCTGTGCGATCGCAACCGGCAGTCCCGGAAAGCCGCCCCCGGTACCAATGTCGATCACCCGTTGGACGGGGGGAACGGCTATTTCTGATGGCTCTGCAGTCGGCAGCCAGGGAGCAATGCCCAGCAGCGAATCCCACAGGTGCTTTTCCCAAAATTCTTCTGGAGCTGTGATGCGGGTTAGGTTGAACTGTTGATTGCCCTGCAAAATGCCTTTATAGAGCTTTTGAAAAAGTGCCCTTTGAGACTTGTCAGGCTGCCACTGCAGAGTTTTCTGCCAGGTGTCACCCAAAGTGGGTAGCGAAGAAAATGCGGTTGTCATATCTGTTAAGAAACCACCTTGAGCTTAGAGGGCTGGGGCACCGGAGTTAGTTCTCCGTGGTCGATCCGCCAGCACCGATCGGCAAGCATCGACAGCTCCTCCGCGTCGTGGGAAACCACTAGCAGGCTCCACTCTTGCTTCAGCTGCTTGAGAAGATCGACTACCTGCCGCCGCATTGACCAGTCCAGCCCAGCAGTAGGCTCATCCAGCAAAAGCAGATAGGGCTGGCGGATTAGCTGCACCGCTAGAGCCAGGCGTCTTTGCTGCCCACCACTGAGGGAGTGGGGCATGACATCGAGATCTATATCGCTCAAACCCACTGCTGCCATCGCTTCTCTCATCCGCTCCTGGGTTAGCTCTGGGTGCCCCAAGCGCAGTTCTTCTAAAATGGTATGGCCACAGAAGTGGCGCTCTGGAAACTGAAAAACCAGCCCAGCAATCTGTTGCAACGATTCCGTATTGAGAGGTTGGTCTCGCCACTGGATGACGCCTAGGGTTGGCTGGGCTAACCCTGCCATGATTTCTAGCAGCGTACTTTTGCCAGAGCCACTCGGCCCAGTTACCAGCCCCATCTCCTGGGGAGCCAGTTCGAGTGAAATGTTTTTCAAAATGGCTACAGGACTAGCAGTGGGGTGGTAAGTAAGGTTGCGGAGGTAAAGCATTAAACAAGGAAAGTTTGCTTAGCTTCAGTATGCCCGACCGGCAAGCTGAAACAGGACTAGAAGCTGTAACGACGGCATCTCTTTACCCATGCTACAGGCTGGCTTAAGCAACTCGCCCGGATTCGCTACAGACCCTCTGTTATAAGGACAACTTTCAGAGAACTTCCAGAAAACTCCCAGAGAACTTCCAGAAAACTCTCAAGAACTCTCAAGAACTCTCAGGGAACTCCCCCAGTAGTTTGCCGTCTTCAGGTATAGTCGGCTACAAGCTAGCTCTAGACCGCTGCTCTTTATCCGGAAACAGAAACCGACGGTCTGGAGACAGTCACTGAAGCCCCCTTTCTCTGGCCCCCAACTGTCGCCCCCTTGACAGGAAGCTTTGATGCAACTGGCTGCTACACGGTTGCTGCCTAGTAAACGCTATCCTGGTTTCAGAATTAGATTGCTCACTGGTTGTGGTTCTGCACACACGGTATTTCTATGGCACTGCGATCTTTTAAGTTTTCTCGCCACGCTCAACAGTTTCAGCGCTGGTTTGCAGGGACTTTGGCTGTCACGATTAGCCTTGCGAGCTTGCCCGCGTTCGCGGCTGACCCATTCCGCACGGTCAATCCTCACAGCATTGGCGACGCCTCCGAAGAGGCTTTTAATGCGATGTTCTACGCTGGCGACTATGTAGAAGCGCGGCAGCTCATCAATGCTGCCTTGGCGAGTGAACCCGATGAGCCGATGGTTCAGGCGATGGCGTCAGCTATGGCATACCTGGATCAAGACCTGGCCGAAATGGATCGACGGGCCAAGCTTACGCAGCAAAAGGCGCGAGCTCTGGTCGATGCCGATCCGCTGCGCGGACACCTATATACCGCTGTTGGCATTTTTCTAGAAGGGGGCTATGTTTTGCAGACTCAGGGCATTGCTCGGGGCACCCCTACGGCCCTAAGAATGCTGCAGCAGGTCTTTAACGAGCTGGGGCAAGCCGAAGATATCAACCGCAACGATCCTGAGTTGAGCTTGCTCAAAGGATTTATGGATTTGCTGCTGGCAGTCAACCTGCCCTTTGCTAACCCTGATCAGGCTATTGCTCGCCTCCGCAGCAGCCATCCGCCCTATCTGGCAAATCGAGGCATTGCCATTGGGCTAAGGGATCTTGGCCGATACGACGAGGCGATCAAAGAGGTCAACTTGGCGCTGCAGGCTGCTCCTGAAAACCCTGATCTGCTTTACTTAAAGGCTCAGATTAATCAGCTACAGGGCAACACTGCTCTCAGTATTCCTCTCTATGAGCAGGCCCTAGCTTATGCTGACCAAATGCCCAAACAGACAGTCTGGCAAATCCGGTTTGAGAAGTGTTTGGCTGAAGGCCTTGCTGGTGAAGCCTGTTCTGAGCGAGCGAGCCAGGCCCAGCGCTGATCCCCAACCCTTCTAAAATTAAAAGAGCTGACAAACTGCCGACCCCTCAATCTCCTATGGGAGGTTGGGGGGATCACAGTAGAGAGCGGTTCTCAAGCCTTTAATACCAATTCTCTAAACAGCCGCTACTCATCCACCCATCCACTCTCTCACCCCCTATCTGCAGCGCTTTTTTCTGGAATTGGTATGAGCTCCCTTCATAAAGAGCGCTAATGCCTACTTCTGCTTCGGCTGGGTGCAGATCTCTGCGCTTCCGCCTTTTGACCTGATTTAGCGCAGGTTCGCGTCAAATTGGGATAAGGTTTATCTGGCTCTACTAGGGTGAGTTATGCAGGTTGAATTTAGGGAATGCAATTTTTTCAATCTTTGGCTTTGGCTGGAGTTTGAAACCACTCCCTCGCTAATGGAGCGGCAATACATTGAAGAGATCTTTGACTCCTGGTTTTTCCTGGGTAAGCTGGGCGGCTTTAATGCCGAGAACCTACAGGTTCAAGAAACGGGCCTCGAGATCAGCTACATGGATTATGACAATACTCTGGCGGGCGATAGCCTGCTGTCGCTTATGCATAACATAGGCGACGTAGAGTATGAGGGCACCTGGGCTCGGTGCTGGGTTGATATGGGCACGAGTGATGCGATCGCAGTCGATGTGCTAATCAATGCCTTCACTCAGTTCAATCGGGATTTTTTCGCCCTGAAACGGTTGGTGATTGGGGGTGAAAACTCGGACTGGCCTGTTCCTAATAGCGGTCGGCCTGAGTTTGAGAGTGAGGACAGTTAGCAGTAGAGCCGCGATTAATCGCGGCTCTACTGCTGAATATACAAATTGTGCTAGTGCTAGAAAGCGAAATTAGCGGAACATGATGCTGACGGAGCTTTCTTCGTGAATGCGCCAGATGGTTTCGCCTAGCAGGTTAGCGACTGAGAGCACCCGCAGCTGAGGAAAGCGCCGCGTATCCATCATTGGAATGGTGTTGGTGATGATCACTTCTTCAAACAGACCACTGGAGAGCCGCTCCACAGCTGGCGGTGAGAACACAGCGTGGGTGGCGCAGGCGTAGACCTGGCGAGCGCCTTCCTGCTTGAGGATACGGGCCCCCTCGCAGATGGTGCCAGCCGTATCGATCATGTCATCGACCAGCACGGCTGTCTTGCCTGCGACATCGCCGATTACGTTCATGACTTCAGCGACGTTGTGGGCTTGACGACGCTTGTCAATAATTGCTAGAGGGGCATCATCGAGCTTCTTGGCAAAGGCGCGGGCGCGGGCCACCCCCCCAACGTCGGGGGAAACCACCACAATGTCTGACAGCTTCTTGCTGGCGATGTAGTCGATTACGACGGGGGAACCGTAGACGTGGTCACAGGGAATGTCGAAGTAGCCCTGAATCTGAGCAGAGTGCAGATCCATGGCCAGAACGCGATTGGCCCCGGCTTTGGTCATCAGGTTGGCTACTAGCTTGGCGGTGATCGACTCTCTGCCTGCTGTTTTGCGGTCTGCCCGAGCGTAGCCGTAGTAGGGAATAACAGCGGTGATCTGACGGGCCGAAGCACGACGGCAGGCGTCAATCATAATCAGCAGCTCCATCAGGTGATCGTTCACCGGATAGCAGGTTGGCTGAATCAGATAAACATCGCAGCCTCGAATCGATTCCTGGATCTGGATATAGACTTCGCCATCAGCGAAGCGTTTGCGAACCATCGGGCCTAGGTCAATTCCCAAATACCGGGCAACCTCTCTAGCCAACTCTACGTTGGCCGATCCCGAAAACAGTTTAAGCCGGTTGTTGTCACCCAGAGACGGAAGCGGTGTCTGAAGCGGCAGCGTGGCAGAGCGAATCACAGCGGGCCCTCAAAGCGTGTTCACCTAGGAAATCCTAGCATTCCAATTTGGAATTCTTCTGAGCATTTTTCCCATCTCTAGGGGGTAAAGAAACAGAAGAACTACGGAAAAAATAAGAGCTGATGCAGCTCGATGAGCGAAATGTTGTGAGCAGCAGCAAGGATTAAAACCAGCCCCAGACGTTCAGCAAATGTTGGCAAATGCTCACCAACGCACCCCTGTCTGCGGCATTTAGATACAAAATGAAATGTTTGTTATTTAAAAAAATGATATATCAATCCGATCATAGACCTAAAAATTAGAGAAAGGCTTAACTTTTGGCGATTAGGCCAATCCAACTCGCGGCTGCTCACAAGAGTCCGCTAGCCTGAACCAGCTGCCAGGCTCGGAGCAAGTTGAGCCGCTGCAGGGCGGCTACTGCCTGTAGAACCTTCAGCTCTGGCAGGTCAGGGGCCAGCGTGGCGGCCTGGTTGAGAGCCCGATCAGCGGCATGGGGCTGCCAGCGATAGAGGTGAACAAAGCCCAGGTAGAGCCAGTGATAGGGGTTGGTAGGGGCGAGGGTCGTGATCTGAGTGAGGGTTGCGATCGCACTCTCTGCTTTCTGCTGCAGCACCTGGGCCATGACTCGGGTATATAGCCACTCTAGCCGGGCCGGTGCCGTCTCAAGGCGATACCCCATGGCTTGCTCAGCCTGCTTCAAGTAATCCTGCAGCGGGTCATATTGATTAATGCGGCCTACGGTATTAAAAATAGGATCCAAACTGCCCTCTGCCAGGCCTTGGCTCAGCCCATAGAGCTGGCTAACCAGATCCGGTTCTGGGCCGGAGACAGTGCTCTCTCCAGAGGTGATTGCGATCGCAGCATCTGCGATCGGCAAGGGGTAAGACGCCCCCGTTTGGCGATTAACATACTCAGCGACCAGTCGGTATCGGCCCGGTTGGATGTCGGCTGGAACGACCATACCTAAGCGCTCTACAACGGTAAATCCAGCGTTGGCAGGTGACTCTGGGCCAGTATCCAAATTGCCTAGGCCAATGCCGTGGTCGTGGATCCACTGTATAGCTGGCTGCGATCCCGGACTGGCTGACTCGGCTTGCCATGTCAGGATCAGCAACCCTTCGGCCAGCTCGTCCCACGGCCCCTGCAGCGTGTAAGACACGGGCACTGTGCTATTAACGGTAGCGGTGGCAGGAGCAGTGACCCCAGTCAGGCTAACCCGGTTCTGAGGCTGAGCTAGGGGAGTGACCTCTACAGGGGCAGGCTCTCGATGGTACAGGGTCATCTCCGTATTGTCTGGCAGAGGCCAGGTTCGCACCGCCTGGTAATCGGAGCTTTGCTCGACCTGGGCTTGAAGATCGACTTTGGCCTCATTGCCACTGTTTTGCGGCCCCTGGTCCCCAGCCTTGGTCAAAACCCAGGTGAGCGATCGCGCATCCAGCGGCGCGTACTCTGGGCTAAAACCAACTTCCCGGCCAAACACCCGCAGGTCTCTCAAAGCCCCATAGAAGTCCACATTCATGGGGTTGAGTTCAGCGATATTGGGCAAAACGCCAATGGTCGAACGCAGATAGGGCTCTGTCGTTAAAACCGTCTCAATCAACTGCGAGTGGGGCCAAACTGGTCCCTGGTAGGGATATTTTGCTAACTGGGCCTGGGGCAGGGAGCCGATGGGAAAGAGCGTGCCAGCGGCAAAAACCGCAATAACACTGACCAAACCCAGCTTGAGCCAGGCCCACCCTCGCCCTGACCAGGCCGTTAGCCCTCGCACCAGCAAGATCACGACTATCGGCACGTAGGGCACGATATGGCGCGGATCTTTGTTCTGCAGAAGAGACAGCAGCACGTAGGTGCCCACGACATAGCTCAACAGCCAAAGCCACTGCTTCTTTTGATTTGGGTGAGGGCGATCCCAGTTAACAGCAGGCTTGATCAGGCCAGTCTTCCAGGCGACTAGCCCCAGGATCCAACTGCCCACGCCTGCCCAGAGAAGGGCTGGTGTGATCATCCGGGGCAACATTCGCAGGTAGTAGGTCCAAACAGACCAACGACTTTCTAGGTCGAGTTCGGCTGCAATCCAGCCAGCGTTTGACTTACCGCTAGTAGAGAGAATGGTGATCCAGTTGGTCTGAAACCAGGGCCAAAAGATAGCTACGGCAACCACAGCGGCGAGGCCCCACTGCAGCCAAAGGTGCCAGCGCCGTTTCAGCAAAGACTCAACCGCTATCCACCCCATTGGCAACAGTAAAAACAAGATCCCGGTGGGCTTGGTCAAAAGGGTCAGGCCAAAGCTCACCCCAAAACCCAGTGCCCAGCCCCAGCGCCCGGCTGCTCCAGCAGTGCGCCAAGCCGTGAGGCAGAGAAAGCCGGCCAGCACACACACAATCAGGCCGTAGTCGAGCAGATAATCGACTCGCAGCAGCAGCAAGACGGGCACCAGCGCACAGACGGCTGCTGCCCACAATCCTGTCTGTCGGTCAAAAACCCGCCGCCCCAGGGAGTAAGTCAACAGTAGCAGCAGCCCGTTAAATACGCTGTTGACCAGCACCGCCTGGTCAAACCCTCGTCCTAGAACCTGGAAAAGCGGCACCGTCATTAAGTAGACAAAGGGAGCCCGGTAAGTCGGCGAGAGCTGCCACAGCGCCTGCCACCAAGATTCCTCAGTAAACGCTGGGGTCTGAAATAGTTCCCAATGGTTCAGAGCGCGGGTTAGATGCTCGCCCTGATCCCAGGCAGGGGGGGCCTGATCTAGCCATAGCCAAAGCCCATCTACAAAGGTTGCAGCTAGCCAGACACATCCCAAAATAGCCAGATCTCGCCCATCATCAGCTAGCTTAGGAGTGGGTTTGGATATTGGGGCAGTTGGCCCCACAGAAGAATTTGTCGCCACAGAGAACCTGAAAACAGCACGACTGTTCAGACTGATTATTACAGAGGAAAACGCGTATGCCCCTGGCTAAGGGCCTTCATCATGTGGCCATTATCTGCTCTGACTATGAAGCCTCTAAGCGGTTTTATGTGGAGCAGCTAGGCTTGCAGGTGGTTGCTGAGACTTACAGGGCAGCGCGTCAATCTTATAAGCTCGATCTGCGTCTGCCAGACGGCAGTCAAATCGAGCTATTTTCGTTTCCTGAGCCGCCATCTCGCCCCTCGCGGCCCGAGGCCTGTGGGCTGCGGCATTTGTCTTTTGTGGTGGCAGATTTGGCAGAGGCAGTGACAGAATTAACGGCCAAGGGCATCGAGACTGAACCAATCCGATTGGATGAACTAACAGGCAAGCGCTTTACTTTCTTCAAAGACCCCGATGATTTGCCATTAGAGCTATACGAGGCTTAGTTGGCGGCTAGCCCTCGTAGGTTGGGGTTGAGCAAAGCGAAGCCCAATAAGCTAAAAACTCGAAGACGTTGGGTTCGCTTCGCTTAACCCAACCTACAAAAAGCTAGACATGCGGGTACGGCTAAAACTCGTCGGCCAACCACTCTGAGGCGCGCTGGCCTAGGTCGAGGGGAATGTTGACGGCTTTGCCTAAGCGCGGCTTCTCTCGAGTCTGTTCAATCCAGGTTTCTAGATAATCAGTCTGGTTCCAGGCTGTGAGATAGCTGGCGACCTGATCTAGATGTGCCAAATATTCGGCTTCGCTCAGTGGAAAGGAGGCTTGCTCCTGGTAGCGCCACATGACCTGGAGAAAAATTTTGCCCTGGGTGCGGCGCATCTGAAGATCGTAGGAATATCCCCACTTGGAGATTAAGAGTGCCTGCAGCTCTTGCCCTGTCATGTTCCTATCTCCTAGAGTACGCGACGGTTTTTAGCAGCCGATCTTTGTCGTCGCGAGGTGTGCCGTTATAAAGCATGTTGTGCTGAAAATTGCTATAGAGTTTGCTGCGTGCACTAGGCGACTGCATTTTCAGGGGAACATAGGGCCTGCTTTACAAATCTTCATTGCTTTCCCATCTTGAAAAAACAGCCAAGCTGACTGGAGCAAACCCCAAATGCCAGCATAAAGGGTGCTGCGGCGGTTTCTGTCAGAACCAGCCTCTGCCTGGGCGGAGAAAGCGCTGGTAGATGCAGATTTATCGGTTTAAACAGGGTTTATTCTACAAATATAAAAAATTTTTCTGAAGCGGCTGACCGATTTCCTTGCAGCTCTCAGGTTTCATCGGGAACGCCAAAGTGCGATAATACTCTTCAGAAAAACTGCAAACTTCTGTGACAATTCAGCGGTTGTTAGTGGCTTGAAGCATGTCTTCTCGCTCTCCCCCTAGCAGTAGGGGAAGCCGCCAGTCGCCAGTTTGATAAGCCGCTCACTTGCGTGGGGGCTCAGCTTAAATTCCATTACGTTTGAACGGATATAACAGCCTGGATCATGACTCAAGCTTCTGGAACCTCTGATGTCCCCAATCTGGGACGACGCCAGTTTATGAACCTGCTGACCTTGGGCGCAGCGACTGGCACGATTGCGGGAATGCTTTATCCGGTCGTTCGTTATTTCATCCCCCCTTCTAGCGGTGGGGCTGGCGGCGGCGTAACAGCCAAGAACGAACTGGGTAACGACGTTGTTGCTAGCCAATTTGTGCAATCCCATAACCCTGGCGACCGGGTGCTGGTGCAGGGGTTAAAGGGCGACCCTACCTATCTGGTGGTCAAGACCGACGGCAGTCTGGAAAACTACGGCATTAACTCTGTCTGTACACACCTTGGCTGTGTAGTGCCCTGGAATGCTGCTGAGAACAAGTTCATGTGCCCTTGCCACGGCTCTCAGTATGACGCTACTGGTAAGGTCGTGCGTGGACCGGCACCGCTGTCTTTGGCCCTGGCTCATGCTGATGTCAGTGAAGCCGACAAAGTGGTGCTCTCTCCCTGGACCGAGACCGATTTCCGGACTGACGAGTCGCCCTGGTGGAGCTAGCTCGCAGCTGCGGCTCTCCCTCCTTGGCACGTAAGCGTGTGCTTGAGATTGACAAAACAATTGGCGTTTAAGCGAATGAAAGGACGATTTTTATCTCTACGGCGGTTTATTAAGCCTGCGGCGATTGCGATCGCAACCGCAATTCTCTTCATCACCGGGCTGTTGGCCGATGCCCAACCCGCTTCGGCCTATCCCTTTTGGGCGCAGGAAAACTACGAATCTCCCCGCGAGGCGACTGGCCGGATTGTCTGTGCTAACTGCCATTTGGCCCAAAAGCCGACTCAGGTAGAAGCGCCAATGGCGGTTCTACCCGACACTGTTTTTAAGCTGGCCGTTAAAATTCCCTACGACCTCAATACTCAGCAGGTTTTAGGTGACGGCAGCAAAGGCGGGCTGAACGTGGGTGCAGTGGTCGTCCTGCCTGAAGGGTTCAAGCTGGCTCCCCCAGATCGGATTCCTGAGGAGCTGAAGGAAGAAGTGGGCAGCACCTACTTCTTGCCCTACAGCGATACCCAAGACAACATCTTGCTGGTGGGTCCTTTGCCAGGTGAGCAGTATCAGGAGATCGTTTTCCCGGTGCTCTCTCCCAATCCCAACGAAGACAAGAACGTCTACTTTGGCAAATACCAAATCCATGTAGGCGGCAACCGGGGTCGGGGGCAGGTCTATCCGACCGGTCAATCCAGCAACAACACGGCTTACAACTCCTCTGTTGCGGGCACTATCGCTGCGGTGGCTGCTCAAGACGCAGGTGGCTACCAGGTGACCATTCAGCCGGAGTCCGGCGAAGCGGTGTCTCTGGCGATTCCGGCTGGGCCTGAGCTAGTCGTCTCTGAAGGCGACGTCGTGGCTGCAGGTGCTCCGCTGACTAGCAACCCCAACGTGGGCGGCTTTGGTCAGATAGATGCTGAAATCGTGCTGCAAAGCCCCAATCGGGTCAAGGGCCTGATTGCCTTCCTAGCAGCGACCATGCTGACCCAAATCATGCTGGTGCTGAAGAAGAAGCAGGTCGAGCGCGTACAGGCGGCCGAAATGAGCTTCTAGTAAGCTATCCGCTGTTATTAATCTCTCTTGTGAAGTGGTTGGGGCGCAGGTATCTGCGCCCCTTTAATTTTGAGAAATACAGCCGTTTCGGGCGAGTACAACACTTCGCTGAGCTGTAGGTAGCGGCCTACCTGCTCATCCTAGTCCGCTCCTAACGCCCCTAAATAGAGGATTAAGTGGGTTGGCTTGAATGGAGTAGCCCTCAGCTTTAGAGAGGAGTCTTGGGTTAAGCAAAGCCAAACCCAACACCAATTTTGGCTAAAACCGCCCAGCGCATCTCAGAGCTGGGTTTCGGTGCGTCATCGCCTATCGTGAGGCAACCTATGCGATCGCACCAGAGAGCCGGAAGATAGCCCTGTAGGCTGGCGTCAAGCGCAGCGCGACCCAACACTCCGAATCTTCACTGGTAACAAGCCTAGACGCCCTGAACAAGCCAGTGGCAGGCTTCCACGGAACCGTTAGAGACGTGCTCATAAAACAAGAAAGGGCCTCCAGAGGAAGCCCTTTCTATGAGTTGCTTAAAAGCTGCTAGAAGCTCAAGAGTTACTTAAGCTCAAGCCTACTTTTCAACGGTGATTTTGCCGACCATGCCAGCGCCACGGTGAGGGGCGCAGAAGTAGGTGTAAGTGCCACCAGGCAGGTCATCAGAGAAAGTGGTGGAGTAGGACTCCCCAGGTGCAAAGGTGAGCTGGTCGTGGGAGAGCTTAGTGGCTACAGCCTTTTCTCCACCAGGAATGCTGGCCTCATCAAAGATGACGTTGTGAGGAGCCATTTTGTTGTTAACCCAGGTGACGGTGTCGCCAGGCTTAACAGACAGGTTAGCGGGTTCGAAAATCAGCAGACCTGAATCAGATCCCATCTTGACTTCGTAGTTGGTGGCCGACGCGGGAGCTGCAGCCAAAATTAGGCTACCGACTACCAGAAGGACGGACAGGAAAGCGATACCCAAACTACGAGTAACACGTGCAACAAGTTTCATAATGAACCTCTAAAGGCGAATTTCTCCAGTTCGCAGGTTTCTGAGACAGTATTCTATCTCGGATTAAAACCGTTTTTTCTACCAGGCGATTATATCAAGCCAAACTGTGAAGTCCGCTAGGGACTGGGTTTGGCTGAGTCTTGATAGACCGGCAGTAAGCTCACAGGTTATTCCCAAAGTCGTCCCTATTCTAAGCGACAAGCTCTCCCTATGACAGGAAGAGCTTAGCAAGTTGGTTAGGGAGCAGAGAAGCGGGTCTTACCAGCGCCCCACATGTCGCCGACGACTTGGGGTTGAAGCAGGATGTGGCCTGATATTGCAACCAGGTCTTCTTCGGTAAAGCTACGCATCTTGGGGAAGATGTCGGCGCTCTTGGTGCTGGGGTGAAGACGAGAAATGTCTTCTTGCCCGTCGTAGGTGGTTGGATTCTTCAGGTAGTCTACTAGGGCATCGACGTTGTCACGGGGAGGCAAAGCACCGGCTAAAGTCTCTGGATCGAGACCGACGGTGGGGTTGGTCTTGGTAATGCCGCCTACGTGACAGGTGCCACAAGCATAGTTAAATTGTTTACGACCCCGGGCGACTTGCTCCAGGGACAGCACTAACGTGTCACCCTCTGGGTTGAGCTTAATAGTGCGAGTCGCTTCATCCAGCTCTGCCGCGATCGCATCACCCATCACCAGGTGGCTGACAAAGAAGAGTGCGATCGCAACAAGCCAAATGCATCTCTTCAGCATGGTTCTCCTCGAAAATAGATGGCTCGGTTTGGACTTTCAACACAGCCTGACTCAATCGAATGAGTCACTCTAGTATGAATATCATGCCACCGAAGGGTACCATTCCCAAAGTATTCCAGAATGCGCTGACTTCTTGGCCTGATAGCGTTTGACCGACTGAGTAAAAGCACTCAGATAGAACTCAGACAAACTCAGATAGAGCTAGCCAGACCGACCGTAGGGGCTGAAGCTGGACTAGCTATATGGCCGATGGGGCTGCTGTGGGGCTGGTGCAGGCCAATCAGCTGAGCCAGGGTCTGCTTGAGCTGGGTGCGCGGCACAATGACATCGACAAAACCGTGATTGAGCAGATACTCAGCGGTCTGGAAATCGTCGGGCAACTTCTCGCGCAGGGTTTGCTCGACTACCCGCCGTCCGGCAAAGCCGATGGTGGCCTTCGGTTCTGCCACGATGATGTCGCCTAGCATGGCAAAGCTAGCAGTGACGCCTCCAGTAGTCGGGTGGGTCAGCACTGGCACAAACAGCAGTCGGGCTTCTTGGTGCCGGTGCAGCGCCCCTGAGATTTTGGCCATCTGCATCAGGCTGAGCATGCCTTCCTGCATTCTTGCGCCGCCGGAAGCGCAGACAATCACCACGGCGCGGCCTTCTTCGGTGCCGCGCTCGATCATGCGGGTCAGCTTTTCGCCCACGACCGAGCCCATGCTGCCGCCCATAAAACGAAAGTCCATCACTCCTAGAGCCACGGACTGGCCTTCCATCTCGCCTACTCCGGTCTGGACGGCATCGGGCAGCTGAGTTTTGTTTTGGGTTTCTCGAATGCGGTCGGCGTAAGCTTTGCGATCGCGAAACCGCAGGGGGTCTTTAGGAGAAAGCTGAGTGTCTAGCGGCTGCCAGGTGTCGGCATCAATCAGCTGGCGAATGCGCTCTTCGCTGAAAATCCTGTGGTGATGGCCGCAGTCCCCACAGACCCACTGGTTGGCCCGCAGATCCTTGGTGTAGGTGAGAACGCCGCAGGATTCACACTTGGTCCATAGTCCATCGGCAATCTCACGCTCTTGGCGCTCTTCGCTGATCGGACCAGATTTTCGTCGGTTGGCAAACCAATCAAACAGGGACATTTTAAAGAGGGATACTTAAGAAACAACCAATGCTGCTTGGGGCTGCTTGGGGCTGCTTGGGGCGGGCCTCAATGCAAAAACATGCTTTTCATCCTATCTGGTTTGGTTCCCCCCCGATATAGGGCCTAGGGTAGGGGAACCGAACCGAGGGACTACATCCGTTCCAGCACCTGAATTCCCAGGAGCGACAGGCCCAGCTTTAGGGTGCGGGCGGTCAAATCGCAGAGAATGAGCCGAGAGGTGCGTTGAGGCTCCTCGGCCTGGAGCACCGAGCACCGGTCATAGAACTGGTTGAACTTCTGGCTCAGCTCAAACAGGTACTGGCACAGCCGGTTAGGGAAGAGTTCTTTGGCGACTTCCTCTAACACTTCATCGAGCTGGAGCAGGTGTCGGGCCAGGGCAAACTCGGCCTCGTCTTCTAGATGCACCGTGGCATCGGGGGGCAGGTGCTCGAAATCAATGCCGCCCCTACGGCTAATGCCTCGCACCCGCACGTAGGCATAGAGCATGTAGGGCGCGGTGTTGCCTTGGAGGGCCAGCATTTTGTCGTAGCTAAAGATGTAGTTGCTGGTGCGGTTTTGGCTCAGGTCTGAGTACTTGACTGCGCCAATGCCCACCTTCTCAGCGACATCTTGAACAAACTCTGGCGACTCCTCCCGACTTTCTGCCTGAATTCGGCTGTTCATATCTGCCTGGGCGCGCTCGACTGCTTCATCCAGCAGATCCTTAAGCCGCACCGTTTCGCCGGAGCGGGTCTTAAACTTCTTGCCGTCTTCGCCCTGCACCACGCCAAAGGGAACGTGGATCAGCTCAACATTTTCCGGCACCCAGCCAGCCTTCTCGGCCACCTGAAACACCTGCTCGAAGTGGTTGGACTGGCCTGCATCTACTACGTAAACGACTCGATTAGCGCCTTCCTTATCGGTGCGCTGGCGAACTGCGGCCAAATCGGTGGTGGCATAGTTGTAACCGCCATCAGATTTTTGAATGATCAGGGGCAGCGGATCGCCGTCCTTATTAATGAAGCCTTCGGCAAAAACAACCTTGGCACCCTGGTTTTCTACCAGCAAACCCAGGTCTTCTAAGTCTCGCACTACGGCAGGCAGCAGGGAATTGTAAAAGGACTCACCCCGCTCCTCAATGCGAATATCGAGCCGGTCATAAATTTTCTGGAACTCTCTGCGAGACTGCTCACAAAGGGCATTCCAGGCTGTGCGGGCGGCTTCATCGCCTGACTGAAGCGCTACCACGGCCTCGCGGGAGCGGGTTTTGAAGGCGTCATCTTCGTCAAAGCGCTTTTTGGCCTCTTTGTAAAAGGCCACGAGATCGCCCATATCCACAGATTCTGGCGAGGTCAGCGCCTCTGGGGATGACTCTTTGAGGTGCGTGATTAGCATGCCGAACTGGGTGCCCCAGTCGCCGACGTGGTTGAGCCGCAGCACATCGTGGCCCATAAACTCCAGCACCCGCGCAATCGAGTCGCCAATGATGGTAGAGCGCAGGTGGCCCACGTGCATCTCTTTGGCAATGTTGGGGCTGGAGAAGTCTACAATCACCTTCTGTGGCTGCTTGGCCGGTTCTACGCCGAGCCGATCGCTGCCCTGGATAGCCTTGAGCTGGTGTTCTAAATACTCAGTTTTGAGGCGCAGGTTAATAAAGCCAGGGCCCGCTATTTCTGGCGGTTCACACAGATCGCTGACGTCGAGGTGGGCCAGGATTTTTTCTGCGATCGCACGCGGTTTATCCTTCAGCTGCCTGGCCAACGATAGGGCACCATTGGCCTGAAAGTCGCCAAACTTAGGATTGCTGGCGGGCACCAGCATGGGGTCAGCCCCTGCTAGGTCGGGGCCAAAGGCCGCTACCAGAGCTTGCTTGAGCCGGGCTTCTAGGGTTGCGATCGCAGCTTTCATGGATTAGCGTCCGCTTTACTAAAACTCTCGATTACAGTTGTGAACACCGTCATCCAGGCAGCCAATATGACCCCCGGAGATAACACCTTACCCCATCCCCTGCTCACTGCTGACGCCATTGCCCAGATGCCAGAGCAGGTCTTTGTTCATCCCCTCAATCCTAGAGCAATCCGTCAGACAAAGTCTTTAGGCGATGTCGTGGGCTTTCACCATATTGGGGTGCATTGGGTGCGCGTGGCTCCCGGTCACAATTCCACCGAGCAGCATGTGCATCAGCTAGAGGAGGAGTTTATCTATGTTCTGTCGGGCCGGGGCGAGGCTGATATTGGAGAAGAAACCTTTACTGTGGGGCCAGGAGATTTTCTGGGCTTTGCAGCCAAGGGAGTCGCCCACAGCTTGCGAAACCCTTATGACGAGGATCTGGTTTACTTGGTGGGCGGTATGCGGCTGGAGTATGACATCTGCGACTACCCCAGGCTGGGCAAGCGAATGTACAGGGCCGGAGAAAACCGGGATTATGTCGATTTAGAGGATAGCGGTTCTAAATGACTGAACTAGTAGGCGGCTGTTTTTGCGGAGCGGTGCGCTATCTCAGCACAGCCCCCGTCATTGATGCGGGCTACTGCCACTGCCGAATTTGCCAGGGCACCTGTGGGGCTCCTGCCGTTGTTTGGATTTCCGTTCCGGCTGCTGGATTTGCTTTCACTCGGGGAAACCCCTCAGCCTTTGAGTCTTCCCCCCGAGGCATTCGCTATTTCTGCCCGACCTGTGGCACTCAGGTCACCTTTCGCCGCCCCGATAGCGATGAGGTAGATATCAACTCGCTGTCGCTAGACGATCCGGAAGCGGTTTTGCCTGAATATCATGTTTGGATTAACACCCAGCTTTCCTGGTTCAAACTGCAGGATTCCCTGCCCCGCTATGAGGACGATGGGCCAGATCGGTAACGCTATCGAGACGGAAACTCGGAACCCGAACTGATCCCCCAACGGCTGCAGAAGGCTTTTCAGTCTTGTAGGATGGGCGAAGCAGAGCGTGCCCATCTTTGAAGGCTACAAGTGCTTGCGGTGCTGATGTGCGATCGCATGCGCCTAAACCACGAGAGCGACCCCCCACCCGATCTAGCAATCGAAGCTGATGTGACCTCCAGGACAACCCTTGACGTGTATGAAGTCATGGGCGTACCTGAGGTCTGGATTTACGAAGAAGGCAGGCTGAGAGTCTACGTTTTGCAATCAGGCGAATATGCAGAATCTTCGGCCAGCTCCACCTTTCCCTCTTTGGATGTGAGGGAGCTGATTCCTCAACTGGTGCAGCAGGCTTTTACAGAAGGCACTAGCACCATGCTTAAAGGGCTGCGTCAACGCCTGTCCCAATAAGCTGCCAGGGCAGGAGCTGGCTGTCTCGCTTGACATAGAGAGGATGCCGGGGCAGGCCGGTTTGGTTCAGCCCTAGCGAGCAACACTTCACCCAGTGCGGTTCTAAGAGAGTGAGGACGGTGCGATCGCGACCTAGCCGGCTGCCCCAGTTGCCCCAGGCCAGCAAGACTCGCTCCGCCTGCTCACAGGTAGAAAGAAGATACTGGTCATTCTCTGGCCCGATTGGGTCTTTGACCTGGGTTAGATCGCGAGGATGGGCGCTGCAGTAGGCAAACAGGTTGACCACCTCCAACCTGCCGTAGCCCCACTGCTGTGCTAAACCAATGCATCGCCGGATCGTTGGGTCGTTGTAGGCATCGTTGGCCTGACTCGGGTTGAGCATGACAAAGGCGATGGTTGGTCTGGCCTCATCCCACCTGCGGCTGAGGGTGTAGCGATAGGTGCCGCTGGTGTCAAAGCAGGCCGTTCCGTACACTGGGCTACCAATTCTGCAACGAATGTTTACAATTCCAGTATGGATAGGGGAGCGTCGTGAGCCGGAAACAACTCTCCTACTCCTATTGGAACAGGATGCCCTGCCAGGAGTTGAGCGACCTTGAGAATCTTCACAACCTTTAGTCCAGCCCTGCGGCGGGAGTTGCTGTTGCTGTTTGCGGCGGGCCTGTGTTTTTGGGCGGGGCTGGCCGGGCTGCTGCCCACCCTGCCCCTGTTTATCGAAACACTGGGGGCCAGCGGCCAGCAAATTGGTATCGTTATGGCCTCTTTTGCCGTTGGGCTGCTGCTGGCCCGACCTAGCCTGTCGCGGCTGGCCGATGTGAAGGGGCGCAAGCTGGTGCTAATTATTGGGTTGGTTGCGATCGCAATTGCCCCCTTCGGCTACCTACTGGTGCAAAGCCTGCCCCACTACACAACTCAGGTCTTCCTGTTTGGGCTGCCCGTTGCCGTAGACTTTTCCCTGCTGGCGATGATGCTGATCCGGGCCTTTCACGGTCTTAGCATTGCTGCTTTTGTCGTAGCCTACAGTGCTCTGGTCGTCGATATTTCTCCGCCCGCTAATCGGGGTGAGTTGATTGGCTACATGAGCTTGGTCAACCCGATTGGTCTGGCGTTGGGACCTGCCCTAGGCGGCTTTCTCTACGAAGGGTCGGGCTTCTTTTGGGCATTCCTGACCATGGGCATTTTGGGTATCGTCGGCTTGGTGCTGATTAGCCAGATTCAGGAAACTTACGAGCCTAGTCCTGCTGTGGCGGCGGGTGGACAGCCCCAACTTTTTTGGCGGCTGCTCTGGACGCCCCGCGTTCGCACCCCAGCTATTATCCTGCTGCTGGTGGGTCTAGCCTTTGGCACAATCAGCACCTTTATCCCGCTCTATGTGCGCGAGGCCGGAATTAGCCTGAATGTGGGCCTGATTTATGCTGCCTCTGCAATGGCCAGCTTCGGCAGTCGCCTGCTGGTGGGGCGGGCATCTGACCGTTATGGTCGAGGGCGCTTCATCACGGTGAGCTTGGCGCTTTACACGGTGGCTATGCTGGTCTTCTGGACGGCTCGCACAGCGCCCATGTTTTTGCTGGCGGGGCTGCTCCAAGGGGCTGCAGGCGGCACTCTAATCCCCATGATCGCAGCGCTGATGGGCGATCGATCTCACCCGGATGAGCGAGGCCGCATCTTTGGCCTGGTGATGGTCGGTTTTGATGTGGGGATTGCTTTAGCTGGGCCGATCTTTGGCGGTATTGCTGACCTGCTGAGCTACCGGGGAATCTTTGGCCTCTCTGGAATAATGACTCTGCTGGGGGTAGCAATTTTTGTGACGACTTCTAGCAAGGACTTGCTGCACTCGCTGCGGTTTTCGCTGAGTCGGGGGCAGGATGTGTATTCCGTAGATCCGTAGTTTTTGAGGGACTTGAGTTTATCCAGGCCCACCAGAACTGTAGGATGGGCAATAGCCCGTGCCCATCACAGCATGGGCCGCTAAAGATGGGCACGGGCTATTGCCCTTTGCCTACAAAAGCCTGAACCGCGCCTCAGCCCTATGCACCCCTCAGAGTGGGGATAGGCTTTTAGCGTTGCTGAATGGCATTTCTTTGCACAATGAAAATGCCAGAGCGTCAAGATGACCTCTGGCATTAGCACTATCAATTCAGGTTGTAACGGGCGAGGAGGGATTCGAACCCCCGACACCGTGGTCCGTAGCCACGTGCTCTAGTCCACTGAGCTACACGCCCTCATCGGCTCCTTATCATAACATACAATTTCCGTGGCCCAAAAGGTTTTTCTGAGAGATTTTGTCATGACCCATTCCGACGCCGATTCTCCCGCCAGTCTCAGCCATCTTGATGCTCAGGGGCAGGCCCACATGGTAGACGTTTCGGCCAAAGACCAGACGGTGCGAGAAGCGATCGCAACCGCCCACGTCAAAATGCAGCCCCAAACCCTAGCCCAAATCGAAGCAGGCAATGCCCCTAAAGGCGATGTTCTCGGCACCGCCCGCATCGCTGGCATTATGGCAGCCAAACAGACCTCAAACCTGATTCCTCTCTGCCACCCTCTACCGATTCAAAAAGTCGAGCTAGAAATCACTCCCGATCCCGCCTTACCCGGCTACCAGATTCAGGCCACCGTCAAAATCAAGGCCGAAACCGGCGTCGAAATGGAAGCCCTCACCGCTGTCTCTGTCGCTGCTCTCACGCTCTACGACATGGCCAAAGCCCTAGAGAAGTCGATGGAGATCGGCGGCATTCGGCTGCTGAAAAAGACGGGAGGGAAGTCGGGGGAGTATTGGGCGTGAGTACAATAAAAGAGGAGACATCACTGACAAATAAACTATGCCCCCTCGTTGGCCCCGTAAGCCTGACCGTAACGATCCTGCCTTTCGCCGGTTGGATGACCGGATGAACTTTGCAATTCATGTGGCGGTGTTTTCTGCTATCAACTCAGGGCTGTGGTTCTTTCATCAGATCGATCCGATGTGGGTGCCCTGGGTGAGCCAGTTTACGCCGATTTGGCTGGTAGCGTTAGGGGCTCATGCGGTGTATGTATTTGCGATCGCAGATTACTCAGGCACTTACACCCCCGAGGAGGATGCTGCGAGTAACAAAGGATCTTGAGTTATGGCTTATTCCACGACTTCAGAAGCGATCGAAGCCCTAGCGGCTGAGATTGGCGAAAATATCTACCTCGACATTGCCAAGTGGCACCTGTACTTGCGTGATGCCAAGCTGCACACGCCTTTAGCTGAGCGGCTTTATCCCCTGCTGCAAAACCGCAGCCTGTCCGAAAACGCGATTAGCGAGGCCCTGCAAAGCATGGTTGTGGCGATCGGTGGCGGGCGACGTCAGCTGCCTCTGGCTGAATTTCTGCCGTCGTCTGCTCAGCGTGACCTGCTGCGACTGTTGGAGGATTATCAGGACAAACTCTAGGGTTTGTTTGGAGGCAGAGGCTGTAAGGCAGAGAGCAGAAGGAAAAGCCTCTTTTTGAGGTGTGCTCTCGTTGCCATTTTGGTTAACCCCGGATCAGCTCGATCCGGGGTTTTGTTTTGGGGTGGAATTAATGTTCCTTTATGGGGCTTAACACTCCGGGGCGGGGCTCTCATCTTGGGTAAAGCTTCAGGGCCAGCCGGCAGACAGTGAGAAAAGACTGCGACAGCGAGGATTTCTATGCAGAACTGTCTGAAAAAAGGAAAATTTTGCCTGGGTTGTGTCTCAGGAAACCATTATTCGATGGGCAAAAGTTAATATAGAGACAAGTTGATTGTTGAGAGCGGACGCAGGAGAGGTTCATGACCGGATTTATTCGCGGTTTGTTTGGTGGTAATGGCAAAAAGAAGGAAGAGCAGCGGCCTCTTACCCCACAGGAAAAGGCAGCTTACTTTTTAGATGCTGATGATGCCAAGTCCTATGGCAACATCGAGTACATGCGCACCAGCAAGACGGTGAGGCGCACCTTTGCCCGCAAGAAAGGAGTGGCCGAGGAGCTAGCTAGCGTCAAGCAAATCTCTGCTATGCAGATGCAGCGTCTGCTTGAAGATGGCTCTCCTGAAATCACCTTGAATGGTCAGTCCAACGGATCTGCTGCGCCCAAGCAAGAGCAGTCTAAGCGGCAGCTCGACAGCAGCATGGACATGTTCCGCAATATGGCCCGGGACATGAAGAAGTAGGCATTTCGCTTACCCCAGCTTGAGGGCGAGGTATTGCAGAATGAGTCCACGCAGTTTTGCAAGGGTTTCATCAGCAGTGTTTCGCCCCTTTTTTCCCATTATTTTCCTAAAAACTGCTGCTCCTGCAGACATTTTGGCTGCATGTAGTCTGGATATCCCTGAATTGGCTTGAGTTCAGGGGAACGGTAAGTGAGCTGCTTGCTGGTGGTCTTGCCTAGCGCGACCAGCGACTCTGCTAGCTTGACGGCTGCCGCCACGGCATCAATCACAGGGACTTGTAGAGCGGCTTCTAACGCCTGATCGAGCCCGCTCATGCCGGCACAGCCTAGGCACAGCGCCTCGGCCCCGTCTTCTTCAATGGCGCGGCGGCCCATGTCAATTAAGGCTGCGAGGGTGGCAGTGCGATCGCACGTCTCCAGCACCGCTAGGTCTGTCGTTCTAACTGAGGCGCAACGGCTGCCAAAGCCCGTTTTTTGCACTGTTTTCTCAACCATGTCTCGCACCCGATGGGTGGTGGTCACCACGCTCCACTTAGCGGCCAGCATATTGGCAACGTACATACTGGCCTCAGCAATGCCGATCACTGGGCGGCGGGTGATTTCGCGGGCCGCTTCAATGCCGGGGTCACCCCAGCAGGCCAAGATAAAGGCGTGGGAGTCGGTATCTAAAATGATTTGCTCTAGAATGCCGGGAATCGCCAGATATTCGTCGTAGTAGCACTCAATTGAGGCAGGGCCGCTTTTGGGCTGTACGGTGGTGAGGGTGGTGGTGTGCGATCGCACCGCCTGTGCCGTTGCGTCAATGCTCTGGGTCATCTCCTCGCAGGTGTTGCCGTTGATAATCTTGATTTGAAAAATGGGCCGGTCAGCGACTTGTGCAGCTTGATCAAACATCGATATCTCCAGCCCCTTAGGGTTTCTATCGGGCTGATCTTTTATCTAGCAGGTTTGCCCCTTCAGAGAAGTCAGGCGAGAACAGTTGGCATTTAGATACCTCTATAAAACTGTCTCTCGATTAATCTTGAGGTCCAGTGCAGCGTGTATCCTATTGAGCAGCTAAAAAATGTGACGCAACGTTACTCATTAGGAAGTTCAGACATTCCATTTATTGAGGAATCTGCCATGTGTGGAATCGTAGGCTATATCGGTACTCGCGCCGCCAGCAACATCTTGATGGAAGGTCTCCGCAAGCTGGAGTACCGGGGCTATGATTCTGCTGGTATTGCCACTGTCTTAGAAGGCGAGCTGCACTGTGTGCGGGCCAAGGGCAAGCTGCAAAACCTCCAGGAAAAGCTAGACGGGCTTGATAATCCGGCTCGGCTCGGCATCGGCCACACCCGCTGGGCCACCCACGGCAAGCCGGAGGAATACAACGCCCATCCCCACCGAGATACCGAGGGCCGCATTGCGGTGGTGCAGAACGGCATTATCGAAAACTATCGAGAACTGCGAGAAATCCTCAAGGCCAAAGGCCACGAGTTTCGCTCCGACACCGACACCGAAGTGGTGCCCCACCTAGTTGCCGACTATTTAAACAAGCCGGTTGCGGGTGCCCAAGGCTTGACCGCTCAATCTGCCCTACTAGAAGCGGTGCGGCTAGCCTGCAAGAATCTGGAAGGAGCCTTTGCTCTGGCAATTATCTCGGTAGACTTCCCTGATGAGCTAATTGTGGTGCGGCAGCAGGCTCCTCTAGTCATTGGCTTTGGCCAGGGCGAGTTTTTCTGCGCTTCTGATACGCCTGCGATTGTGCCCTATACCCGCGCCGTCTTGCCGCTAGAAAATGGTGAACTGGCCCGTCTGACGCCGCTAGGGGTTGAGGTCTACGACTTTGAAGGGGTGCGGCTACGCAAGCATCCCCTCACCCTCAACTGGAACCCCATCATGGTCGAGAAACAGGGGTTCAAGCACTTCATGCTCAAGGAGATCTACGAGCAGCCCGGCGTAGTTCGCACCTGCCTGGAAACCTATATCGACAGCACCTGGACTGCGACTAACGCCGGTGCTTCACCGATGAAGCTAGGGCTGGCTGACGACTTGCTAGAGGGGCTAGAGCATGTTCAGATTGTGGCCTGTGGCACTAGCTGGCACGCCAGCCTGGTCGGTAAATACCTACTAGAGCAGCTGGCAGGCATTCCGACGATGGTGCAATATGCCTCTGAGTTTCGCTACGCGCCGTCGCCCCTAACTCGCCATACGTTGACCATCGGCGTTACTCAATCGGGAGAGACGGCTGATACGCTGGCGGCGCTAGACATGGAGCAGCAGCGGCGCACGCTCCACAGCAATGCAGATCTCAAGCCGCGTATGCTCGGCATCACCAATCGCGCAGAAAGCTCCCTCTCTCGCCTGGTGCCCCACATTATCGACACCCACGCTGGCATTGAAATTGGGGTGGCCGCTACCAAAACCTTCACCGCTCAGGTGATGGCCTTTTACTTTTTGGCGCTGGAGCTAGCCTATCGCCGTCAAACGCTGTCTTCCCAGCGCATTCAGGAAATTATTGAAGGGCTTTGGCAGCTCCCAGCTCAGATTGAGCAGGTGCTAGAGAGCCAGGAGCGCTATATCGAAGACCTGGCTCACAATTTCGCTGACACTCAAGACTTTATCTTCCTGGGCCGGGGCATTAACTTCCCCATTGCCCTAGAAGGGGCACTCAAGCTCAAGGAAATCAGCTACATCCACGCTGAGGGCTATCCGGCTGGCGAGATGAAACACGGCCCCATTGCGCTGCTAGATGCGAAGGTGCCGGTGGTTGCGATCGCAATGCCCGGCAGTGTCTACGACAAAGTCCTCTCCAACGCCCAAGAAGCCAAAGCCCGCGATGCTCAGCTCATCGGCGTTGTTCCCATGAATGACCCAGAGGCCGAAGAAACCTTTGATGAGCTGCTGCCGGTGCCTGTAGTGGATGAACTGCTCTCGCCTCTGCTGGCGGTGATTCCGCTACAGCTATTGGCCTATCACATTGCGGCCCGCCGTGGCCTAGACGTGGATCAACCTCGCAATCTAGCTAAGTCAGTAACAGTGGAATAGAGCTATGCTGAAGCCCTAGATCTCAGGCAAAGCAAGGATCTAGGGCTTTACTAGCAGCGGAGCATCTGCTGTGTCGTTCTTATGGCGGATTCAGACGAAAACCCGCTCAGACTAAGAAACCCAAACAGATTTGGGCATTAGGCAATGAACGTTTTGTGCTCCGGGTTCTAAAATACCGATGCGAGCATCTAGCGCCAGACTCGCCAAAGAGTAAGCATCTAGTGGGACTAGCCCTTTCTCTTCCTGAATCCGTTCGATCAGGGCTAGTGCAGATACGTTCATGGCCTCCATTGCGTCTGCATTTACTGCGTGCGTGACGTAATAGTCACGCGTGTCTGCTTGAGGGAGTGGCGGTAAAGCTGGGCTGGCTTCTTTAGGCAGCATGCAATAAACCCCTTTGAGTTGGTTTACCACTTCAGCAACTCGAATATCGCCATAGGTAGTCATATACTGACGCGCTTCACGGCTGTTCATTCCTTTCCATTCGGAGATGAACTTGATGGTTTCCTCCTCCAAAATCCGAATGGCGGTATTCATATCCCGGTCATAGCCCAAGGTCAACCAGTGTGTAGGCGATTCTACTCTAGGCCAAGTTAAAGGTTGGCCTTTGATTACCTCAACGGTGAGATTCAGCTCATTAAATGCCGACTCTACTGCAGTTAAGTTAATCTCACCATTTCCTTGAACAGCATGGGAGTCTCCCGACCAAAGCAGGGCACCCTCTACGAAAACTGGGATGTAGACGGTGGTGCCTTCTACTATTTCCCGGCAGTCCAAGTTTCCACCAAAAGGACCCGGAGGAACGGTACTATACTGGCCACTTTCAGGTCGAGCAACACCCAAAATGCCTGGAAAAGGGCGCACCGGTAATTCAATACCGGGTAGAAATTCTGTGACTCCCCGCCTCAAGTCAAGGTAGAAGTGTTTCGCTTGTGGTTCAGGAAAAAGCTGCGGAAATTGCCCTAGATTCAACTCACCTGGCAAGTTCCAGTTAGTGCCATAGGAGCGCGGTACAATCCGGTTGATCTTGATCTTAAGGACATCGCCAGGCTGTGCACCCTCAACGAAAATTGGCCCTGTCACAGTGTGTGGTCCGCGCCCTGGGTGATCTACCCGCAGTTTTGTAATTTCTTCAATAGAAACGCCTGGTAGAATTTGGTTCTGAGAAGCCATCATGGTTTCAAGAATGATGGTATCTCCAGACTGAATGCGAGCACGGGGAGTTTCAGCGTTATTAAACCAGCCCCATTGCACAGTTTCATTCGTCGCGGGAAGAAGATAAACTCCGCCTTGATACTGCCCGACAAAACCCTCTTGTAAAGCTTTAATTTCTTCTCGTTTGGTTTGAGCTTTAACGTTTGTTGTATGCAGTAGAGAAGTGGCAGCAGCAGCAGCAGCAGCACTGCCCACCAGAAAGTCGCGACGCTTTGGCATAAAAGTTTGGACGATAGGATAGAGCACTGGTCTTAGACCAAGCTTAATTATTTGTAGATTTGCGGAGGTAAAATGTATCTTTTGATACCGTTTTGGCTATAGCTGCGGAACTCAGCAGTTGAATCAGCAGACCTTCTACTCCTGCGCCCGACTCCTGCTTTCAAAGCTCTGGCTCTGCGATGCCCTATAGGCACTCCACAAAAAACTTGATAACAACGGCTCGATTCTAATTAAAACCTGATGTGTGAGGGCTTCTGCTTCAACAACGTCAGTACAATTGGCACTGTTGCCCCTCAAAACAAAATCCCTTATTCTAAGCTTTACAAAGACTCATCTAGACTTCAACAACTTTTGAAGTTTGTTCGTGATTTGATGGATGAACAGGGGCATTCTACTGAAGAAAGTGCTTGTCACAGGACTCAGGAGAATTGCTATGACATCAGCAACAGTTGCAGCCAAGAAATCTACAAGTATAAATACTCAAACTGCTAATAGCTCAACTCGGTTACTTCTAGCTTTATGGTCCTGGGGAGAGACAGAGGTTCCTAAAGGGAAGTTGACTGAGCGGCTTAAGCGTAAGGGCGAAAAGAGCAGCGATTACAATGATGTATTTTCTCAACTAGAAGATAAAGGCGCAATCAAAATCACGGCAGGGAAAGTCGCCCTTTTAAATGAAGGGAAAGACCTGTTGGGTCAGCACTTGAAGAACTCTGGCTTGGCGATTGAGGGAACCATCGTAGGAGCCTGGGTAGCAAGAGCACTAAACCAGTGGATTCAGCAGACAGGCGCAACGGCACAGGGAGCGGCAACAAACGGTAAGGCCGTAAGCGATGCCATTGGCTCTTATGAAGAATTCAAGCAGGTTGCACTAGAGATGTTTAATCATCTCAATCAAGATTACAACATGGGCAATATGGTGCCTGTTTACCGCATTCGTAGGGAAATCGGTAATCGAGTCTCGCGGTCTCAATTTAATGAGTGGCTGTTTGAAATGCAGTCTGAGAATCTTCTTCAGCTATTGGAAGAGAGCGTGGAAGATGGCGCTCCCGACAAAATCGAAGACTCTGTTACGACCAAACTGGGCAAGCTGCGCTGCTATGTGAAGCGTTAACAAGCTAGCTCAATCCTTTTACCGCTTAGCCATTCCTAGCCCACCTCCTCGCTAAATATTATGTCGGCCTATTCTTCCCCTGAAGCCCTCAACGAAGCTATTCAGGAATGCAATCCGTTTGAGAGCAATTTTGTTACCAAGTCTTACCATGTTTGGGATGACAATTTCCTAGACTTGCCCTGCTTGCATACCCATGCTTCAGAAAGCATCTTGGAAGCAATTCAAAAAATCAATTCTGGACAGTTGCAGAGTGGAACAGTTGGGTTTGCCATTCTAGCTCCTAAAGGGGTGGGGAAGACTCATGTTCTGAGTAGAATTCGTCATCACCTAAAGCGTAAGGGTGAAGGATTCTTCATTTACATGTGTGAATATGGCAACCTAAGCCTAATCAAGCACCAGTTTTTGCAAAGCCTAGCCTTCAGCTTGAGAAAGCTAGGAAATCAGGGAGTGATGCAGTGGCAGGAGTTGGCTACAGCTTTAGTCAATCTGGGAATGGAGAAAAACCTTGCACCAAAACAGCTAATTGAGCAGTTTCCAAAAGCGCTGGCAAAAAATCCTAAAGTTATTAATCACTTAACCCAGAAGATTCTGCAAAAATGTCCAGACGTTGATAACCCTTATATTGTCAAAGCAATTCTCTGGACTTTATCTCAGGCCCATGCTCCCTTTGCGGTTAACTGGCTTGCTGGTCGAGATCTATCTGAAGCGCAGGCAAACATGATGGACTTGCCTGACCTCAGCAAAGATGACAGAGATGTAGAGGCATCTAATACTGCTCGTCAAGTATTGGCTCTAATTAGCTACTACACAACGCCCGTCATCTGTTTTGATGAGCTAGATGGGACAGAACTAGCAGATGAATCAGATCCCATGCTAGGAGGCTACACCAGGGCGCAGGTAGTTGCTAGCTTGGCAAAGGACATCTATAACAGCCTAAAGCGTGGCATTCTGATAACTGCTTTGTACGCTCAAACTTGGAGAGAAGAGTTTCAAACTATCTCTAAGAGCAGCAGTGTCAAGGATCGAATGGCCCAAAAAGAAATAGGATTAAGCTATTTAAAGTCCAATGACGTTGTCATGTTAGTGGCGTTTTGGCTTGAGAAGTTCTATTCCGAAAGAGGCTTAACCCCTCCTCATGCTGTTTATCCCTTTGAAGAGAGCCAGCTTCGAGAATTTGGAGATGGAGCAGCGGTTAGAGATATTTTACAGTGGTGCGCTCAAAACTTTAGCTCGGTCAAAGCTGATCCAACTGAGAAGCTTGAAAGAATTTACCAACAAGTTGAAGCTACATTAGATGATTTCTTAGAGGACAATGAAAAGATTGCGAATGCCTTAGCTTTTGGCTTACAGCATTTGCAAGGAAAAACAGTAGAAGGCGTTACTCTCAAAGAATTAGATCGAGAAGTTTACCCTCGCTCAAAACATAGCAGACGTATTAACTTTAGAATTCTTGGTGAGGAGAATGGGAAAGAAGTCAAAATTGGCGTTTCTGTTGTGCAAGATGTTCACGGTAAAAGCGTTGGAGCCTGTATTAAGTATTTAACTTTATACAAGGACTTTGACTTGACCCGTGGTTGCTTAATTAGGTCAAAGTCAATCAAAAAACATTGGCAAGTTGCGAATGCGGGCTTAGAGCAACTTTTGGGAAGACAGGGTGGGGAATGGGTGTCTTTCAAGGATGAGGAAATCAAACCCCTTCTCACGCTTCATAAAATGTCTAGAGAACTAGATAGAGACTTTTTTACTGAGGCAGATTTTCACCGCTTCATAGATGAAAAACGGCCAATTCTTAAAAACCCGCTTATTCGTGATATTTTGAGTGACCCCTCAGGACAAAGTCCTCAGGAAGTCATTGACGAAGATAGTGGGCTTGGAGAACTGCTCTCTGGAGAGACTGCTGGTACATCTGATGATGAAGCATCTGAGGCTTTAGAGATTTTGTCGGTCGCTTAACTGCATAAATACTGATGAGTAACGCGATGTCGATCAACACTGCGCTTTGTTTGCCAGCTTTAGATGTCGCAGCACTCGGCAAAGGGCGAATGATTGCTGCTTTATCTCGAACGTTTATTGGTTCGATGCAGCAGTTTGCCCTTTGCCCTATTGAAGAACGAAATAGTAATCCCACTATTTCTATTAACCTTTGGGCAAAGCTTGAGTCCTGCAAAATCTATAGCAATCCTGAAGACATAGAAAAGCTTGCGCGGTTAACCATTTGGTCAAACGAAGAGCTACAGAGCGCTTTGCAGGAACGCCACAAGCTTTTTCTACTGTGCTTGCGTGTATTTCAAATACCCCAACCCGTTGAGCTGAAATCGGGAAACCTCAACTCTAACCGGATAGGGAGTTTTATTAAACTGCCTAACTTCCCATCAACTATTCAAAATAATCCTGTGTTGCCTGATGACTTCTTTTATCAGCGCAAGCAACAGCTAACGAATCTAGAGCTACCTCCACACCCTGAATTAGAAGAACTACAGAAGTCTATTGCAGAATTGGCTGCTAGAGACGAGAGAGCTAAGAGCCTAGACGATCTCGTCCAAAGTTTTCTAGGCTGGAAGAGTAAAACAGCTCTGAAGGAAAAAAAGTCAGAGTTGGACTGGATTCATGAAATTGTCTCTTTAGGCAATCGTAGTAAGGAAGACGACACAGGAAAAAGTAACTATCAGGCAGGTACAGACTTTGAGAACATCGTGCGGGATAGCCTTACCTTCCTCGGTTTTTCCATTGATCAAGCCCACAGGGGTGGGGCGGGCGGCCTAGATTTATATTGCTCGAAACCGTATCCCTTGGTGGGTGAATGCAAAGCGGGCAAAAAAATTCCTAGCGGAACAACTCAGGAATTGATTAGGCTTGGAGGAATGCATTTAGATACGGAGCAGTTCCTTAACTCTGCAAAGTTAGTTATTGGCCCTGGTCAACCTACTCAAGATGTTTTGACCGCAGCAGCAAAGTGGAGAGTTAGTATCATTAATCCTATGAGTTTGCAAAAGCTAGTTGAATTACAGGCCAAATATCCAGGTTCAGTAAACTTGATTCAGTTAAAGGACTACCTAGAGCCGGGACAGATTGACCATAAGATCGATGAGTATATTGAAAAGGTTTCAAAGGAAGTAGAGTTAAGATCATATATTGTTCAGACGGTTAAAAAGCACTTAGACTTGGTTGAAGAAGCAGACGTCAATATAGATGTGCTCTTTGGTGTTTATACTGCTTCCAATCCTCCTAAACGTTTACCTCAAAAGCAGTTTCACGAAATACTGATAGAGCTTTCCTCACCACTATTGGGCTACTTAGGGCGAGTGCAAAGTCAAAACTCGCAGAATGATCGCTTTTACTTCTTGCGTAATCTGGCCGAGTTCGATTGAAGCCTGATTGCAAGATGAGTAACTACGTAAAAGTCTAGGCTTTAGCCAATTTCAATAATCTACCCATTAATACCTGTGAAGGCATTATGCGATTTTTTTCCTACATCTTTGGACTAGCGTTGATTTTGTTGGGTATTTACTTCTTGGGTAAGAACATTGTATTTACTACCCATGCTTACCCTTGGTGGCGAGGTATTGCTGCCGACGTCTCGGTTCTTTCCCTCTGTATCGGTGTCTTTGCCCTGGTGTTTCTGCCATCGGCTGTTAAGTCTTTGGGTTGGGTAGCAGTGGCCTTTGGCATTATTTGTGTGTTTGCTAGCAGTCGCGCTATTTTGAGCCCCACTAGCCTGTGGCAGTTCTTTCTGTCGCTGACGATGATGGGCATTGGCTACAAGATGCTGACCAGACGGAGAAGATTGTTTTAGCCTTAGCCCAGCCTACGATTCTGGCTCCGGCTTCCACAGGTAAAACTTTGAGCTTCTGTGTCAATTGTTACTTGTGTTTGAGGATCAGATGACCTAATATCGATCCTCATAGCTGTTGCAGAGCAGCTTGCTTTTCCCCGAAAACTGAGTCCGACGCTACCGGCAAGTGCGACCAACACAAACCGGCAGCTAACCCGAAAGACAGTCCAAGCTGTCGCACGGGCTGTGCTAATTTTAGCCGCCCTGCTACTCGCTCATGTCATGGGTGGCCAGATTTCGGGGATTCCTACCCATTGATTTGAAGGAATCCCCTGATCATGCTGCAAATTCAATATTTTCTGTCGTCTCCCCTAGAGCCTACCTGGGGGGCGGCGACTCAGCCTGCTGCGCCCCAGATTCCTCTGGTGCAGCCCCGGCGTAGACGGTTACGCCTATTTAGTGGGATCTGATGCTGATACGCGAGGTGCGATCGCAAGTCTGCATCACCTCGGCTATGCCGAGCAGTTTGAGTGGAGCCACGTCGTTGACATCCCCGAAGGCGGCCTGCTGGTACGCCCCGATCCTGGTGATGTGCTGCGCTACCTCCAGCGCTATCCGTCAGTTAGGCCGCAAGCATAGTCTTGTAGCAGTGCGCCCACGTTTCAATTGTGGTTGAGACACTCGCTATAGGCTTTGCTGGGCGCGCTTTGCTTTGTCTGTCCTGCTAGTAGCGTGTCGAGACCCTTCTTGTAGGTTGGTATCGAGCTTGCGAGCCCCAACAAGCCCCTTAAACTGTTGGGTTTCGCCAAGCTTTAACCAACCTATGAGAGGCCGCTTGGCAGGACAATGTTCACCCTATGAATTAATTAACAGGCCTGTGGAAAAGCAGATAACTCAGTTAACTGGTCAACTCATCGATCAATGCGCCTGCAATGATGCCCGTTGCTAAAAGAGCCAGGATAAATAGAGCTGCATACCGCTCCAGCTCACCGAGGTCGCCTAGCAGCGTATTTGGCGAAATAGAAGCCGATATTGAAACGAAGGAAACCGGAAATGCCAAAGGAAACCAGGGGATAGGTGACGGCTGTCTCTGATTCATCTAATCCACTCCTTACGTAAGTGCCCCTCAGAGTTCCCATCTGTCTGCTTCAAGAAACATTCCCAATGGTTCGATAGGATAGGGAGCAGCTTAGAGATCCTTTAGAGCAGAGCTTTTCCAGAAACATGGTGAGCGTACCCGTTCAGTTAGAGTCCTATGTGGAGCTATGCCAGCGCAGCCCTGTGGGAAAGCGACTGCCGGAGGCGCTCTATGTTCATCTTTCTGCTCTAAATGCTCTCGCCTCAGAACTCCAGACTTTAGAGCAGCAGGCCAGAGCGGCCTCTCCTCAACTTAATGAAGCGACCCTCGTTAAGTTCAGCTTCAATAAGCCTCAAATTGTCTACCTTTTCTACCCAGATTTTGATACTGAGGCTCATCCTGCTTTGCAAAGCAGCATTCAGGTCAATCTAAAGACGCTGACCATTGGATCACGAGATTACAGTACGACCGACAATCCCCCGGTGCTTCACCGCAAGGAAGCCTTTGTTACCCCTGACTACCCGCTCTACTCGACCTTTGCCTGGTTGACCAAGCAGGAGGAAGTGCTGGGGCTGCTGGAGGAGTCTCGCGGTATTGGGTTTCGGCAGGCTTGGGAGAAGCGGGTGTGCGATCGCAACCTGATCATCCACGACCATGCCCTCGCCTGCCCCCTTCAACCAGGAGCCATCACACCGACTCAAGCTAAGCCCAAGATTCAGCGGCACAAAGCTGCGATCGCCCGCGTCACCGCCTCCAAACCCGTTCGCCTAGCGGTTGAAGCGGGCTTGTTTGAACCCAACACCACCTACTTTGACTATGGCTGCGGTCATGGGGCCGATATTGAGTACATCAGCCGTCTGGGGCACACCAGCGCCGGATGGGATCCCTACTTCCGCCCCGACAATCCCCGCACCGCAGCAGGTGTAGTGAACCTGGGCTACGTGATCAACGTCATTGAAGACACTGCCGAACGGCGAGAAGCCCTCATTAACGCCTGGAAGCTGGCTCAAAAGGTGCTGATCGTCGCCGCCCAAGTCTTGATTGATGACCGCACCCGTGGCGTGATTGCCTACGGCGACGGCATTATTACCAGCCGCAACACCTTCCAGAAATACTACGAACAGGAAGAGTTAAAGACCTACATCGATCAGGTGTTGGGGGTAGATGCGGTGCCGGTTGCGCTGGGCATCTACTTTGTATTTCGAGATGAGGCCCAGGCAGAGACGTTTCGCGCCTCTCGCTACCGCTCACGGGCCAAGGCTCCCCAAATCCGCTTAAAGGTCAGCCGATTTGAGGAATACCGGAACCTGCTTCAGCCCTTGATGGATTTCTATACCGAGCGGGGGCGACTGCCTGCCGTTGAAGAAGTCGACACCTATGGCTGTGAGCCATTACAGGCGCAGTTTGGCAGCCTCAAGCAGGCCTTCAAGATTATTCTGCAGGCGACCGATACAGGCGAGTGGGATGCGATCGCAGACAAGCGTCGCAACGATCTCTTGGTCTATCTCGCCCTCAGCCACTTCGGCAAACGCCCCAAATTCAAAGACCTATCGCCCACCATCCAGGCAGACATCAAGGCGCTTTTTGGCAGCTATCAGCAAGCCTGTACCGCAGCAGACCTAATGCTGATGAGCCTGGGCCGAACCGAGGTGATCGCAGAGCACTGCCGCAATAGCCCCATTGGTCAGCAGCGCCCCAACTCACTCTGGGTTCACGTATCAGCCCTAGAGCAGCTTGACCCACTCCTACGCCTCTACGAAGGCTGTGCCTCTCGCACCTTGGGGCGACCCGATGGAGCAACGGTTGTAAAGTTCCATATCCACAAGCCGAGAATTACCTACCTGTTCTATCCAGACTTTGATACAGACCCCCATCCGGCTCTGCACACCAGCATGTCTATTGGCCTGCGGGATTTACACGTCCGCTATCAAGACCACGACCCGGAGGATAATCCGCCCCTGCTGCATCAAAAAGAACAGCTCATCACGCCAGACTACCCGGGGTATGCCAAGTTTGCCAAGCTCAGTGAGCAAGAGCGGAAATGGGGCCTGCTAGATGACGTGACGAAAATTATGGATCGACGTGGCTGGCTGCGGTGCTTAGAGGATCATTGCGCCGATCTGCAAGGCCACCGTATCGTTTGGCGCAAAGATGCCGACCCTTATCAAAAGAAGGTAATCAGTGCTGCAATGCGCTCAAAAGGTGCCGCAAAGCAATAATCCCCACTATTAAATAGTGGCATAGCAGCTCAAGCCGATTCTAACGGGCAAAAGATCATCTCTGCCTAGCAGCCCAGCCTGCAAAGAGACCTCCCGTGACAAACATCAGTAGGCTATAGATAGCAGCAGGAATTGCCAAAGTGGGTTGATTGAGCAGCGATGGGGCGCTGGCAATTGCGATCGCAAGTGTCCCGTTCTGAATTCCCACCTCCAGGGTAATCGCTGTAGAACTGGGCCGATCCAGCCTGGCCAGCGTCGCAATCAGGTAGCCCAACGCCATCGCCACTACGTTCAAAGCCAGCGTCACCAGCCCCACTTGGGCAAAAAAGGCCATCACATTGGCTCGCTGCTGCAGCAACAGGCCAACGATAATCAGCCCCAGCAAAAACAGTGACAGCCATTTGACGCCGCGTTCAGCTTTGGTCGCAAACTGCGGTAAGTAGCGGTGCAGCACCATGCCCAGCGTAACTGGAATAACAGTAATCACGGCGATTTGCAGCACCGTGGAGAGAAAGGGCAGCTGCAGGGAGGTGCCTTCTCCCAAAAAAGCGCCCATCGCTAGGTTAACCACCAATGGAATAGTCAGCACTGTAATCAAGCTGCTGATGGCCGTTAACGTAATCGACAGCGCCACATTTCCCCCAGCCAGATAGGTCACCATATTAGAGGTAGGGCCGCCAGGGCAAGCAGCTAAAACCATCACCCCAACCGCTAACTCTGGGGGAAGCGGAAAGCTTGAGACCAGTATAAAGCCCACTATTGGCAGCATCACCACTTGGGCAAACAGTCCAATCATCACCGCTTTTGGATAGCGCCAAACTCGGGTAAAGTCGGCTGGCTTCAACCCCAACCCCATACCTAGCATGATCACAAATAGTGCCAGCGGTAAAAACACGGCCGTTAAAAAGCTTGACTCCATGGCTACCCACGTCCTGCTTCACGTTGTCGGTAGTTTAACCCGAGTTCGATGAGCAGAGAACAGACTCAGCCGCAGAACATTGGCTCATCAGACGGTTGCAGCTCAACTGCCCCAAACGCTATCACCGCGATTTTTGAACCAAGCCGAAACCTGCCGCTAAAGAACGGGTATCAGAAGGCCTCAGATTCACAAAAATAAATCGAGGCGTCTAACAACTCTAGAAAAAAGCGATATTCAACGAGCCGAACGAGTAAACATCTGTAAAAAAAGAAACGCTTCACAAGGCTTTGATGATTCTTTCACCTGTTAGCCGGGAACTATCATCTAGGTTCATAATTCCGCATAGCAAGTCAGCTAGCGGTTTATGAAAGCTGAAAAAGGAGGATCAGTAAATCTACCGATCTTTAGAGGGTAGAGGTTCTTAAGACTATCTCATCTCTGAGCCATTTGTTAGTGCATCTCTCTCGGTTTACTCGAACAGCTATTTGAGCACAGTCTACTGCTAAAATTTCACGCCTCATTGGGTATAGATAGTCTACGTTCCAAACATAAGGTTTCAGGGGTGTATTTAACCTCTGGCGGTAAAGACTAAAAGCTTTCTAGTTTGAAGCGGTAGAGGACAGCATGTTCTCTGCCACAGTTCATGCTGGATTTCTAGACAGGGATGATCGATGATTTCCCTCTAAATTAATTGGTTGGGGAATTGATGGAGTACACATTTTGATAAAGCGATCTGGGATGCGAATCATGGAAAATCACACGAACTCTCTTATCTTTATTGATGCAAACGTTGATGCACACTTGCAGTTGGTAGAGAGTATTTCACTGCCTGGAGAGGTGCTGATTTTAAGGTCAGACGAAGATGGAGTTGAGCAGATCACCCATGCTTTGCGGCAGCATCCTGGAACCACTGAAATTCACATTGTTGCTCACGGCTTGCCCGGATGTTTAAACCTGGGTAAGAGCCAGTTAAGTCTCCACTCCCTCGACCACTACGAGCCTCAATTAAAAGACTGGTTTACTACCCTTAGCAGTGAATCAGTCTTATTTCTGTATGGCTGTAATGTAGCCGCAGGAGATGCCGGAGCCCAATTTTTGCAGGCGCTGCACACACTGACAGGAGCCTGTATTGCTGCCTCCGAGCGTCTAGTGGGCCATACCAGGCTCGGCGGTGACTGGCACCTCGACACTCACCTGGGAAACTGTGCCGCTAAACCCCTGCTTTCGGAGACAGCGGCTGCCGCTTACTATGCGGTCTTAGCTGCTCCTGCCAACGACAACTTCAGCAACGCTCAAGAACTGACTGGAACCAACGCAACAGCGACGGGAACCAACGTTGATGCCACTCAGCAAATGGGTGAACCGATTCATGACCCTACCGTAAGTGGGTTAGCGCCAACGTTTCAGCAAGATTTAAACGACTCTGCCTGGTGGAAATGGACAGCTCCCGTATCAGGGCCAGTCACGGTTGACACCTTTGGCAGCAGCATTAACACGGTGTTGGCTGCCTACACCGGTTCAGCACCCAACAGCCTGACCCAAGTAGCCAAAAACGACGATGCCAACGGCACTCTTCAAAGCAGCGTCACCTTTACGGCCAGTGCTGGCACCACCTACTACTTTGCGGTAGACGGGGTAGGCAGCAGCCAAGGCGCGCTCAAAATCACGTTGAATACACCGGCTGCAATTGATCCGGGCCAAATTTTTACCGTGAGTGAGTCGGCGTTACCAACTGATGCACCCTTTGGCACCGTCAAGGCCAACGAAACAGGGCTAACGTGGTCAATTGTTGGCGGCAACCCCGACAATGACGGCGATGGCAAATCGGCTTTTAGCATTAACGCTGCAACCGGCGCGCTTAGTATTAATGATGCGGGTGATCTGGACTACGAGAAGTATCCCCAGCTCTACACGCTGCAGGTTGCAGCCAATGATGGCTCTTTCACATCGGCTGGAACGGTTTTTGTCAACGTAACAGACGCTCCAGACAAGCCCGTTTTCAAAAGCCTAACGCCGAACCTAACGACGATTAATGAAGGGTCGAAAATCAGTCTGTCGGGTCAATTCAATGATCCAGATCAGAGGGATCAGCAAACCGTCACGATCAATTGGGGCGACGGCACCTCCACGATTATCGACAGCGACAATCTCAGCCTACCAGATGCCGACGGCAACCGCTCCTTCACCGGGGTCAATCATACCTACCGGGATAATGGAGCCTACTCCATCAACGTCACCGTTGTAGACAGCACTGGCAACACCGATAAAGCAACAACGGCAGTGACGGTCAACAACGTCGCCCCAACCATTACTCAAGGGGAAACAACCTCGCTGACGCTCAACGAGGATACGTCTACCACTTTCCTGCTGAATGCGACCGATCCTTCCAACTTGGATGTGCTGACCTGGAGCGTTGCCAAGGGAGCGGCCAACGGCACGGCCAAAGTTTCCCTCAGCCCCAACGGCAACAACCAGATCGTTACCTACACGCCGAATGCCAACTTCAGCGGCACCGATACCTTTGAGGTGCAGGTCCGGGATGATGATGGCGGCATTGACATTATCACCGTCAATGTCAATGTAGCCGCTCAGCCTGATGCTCCAGGCAATCTGGTTCTGGTTAAGAGCGCTGCCACTCTAAACGAAGGGCAGGCCCTGACCCTGACTGGCAGTTTCTTTGACCCCGATGCGGGCGACTCTTTCACTGTCAAGATTCTGTGGGGCGACGGCAGCCCAGAGACGGTGCTGCCCAACTCGGCTCTAGTTTCCGATGGCAAGGGCAACTACTCCTTTAACGTCAATCACGCCTATACCGATGACACTGCAGGCGCTCCGGTAGGTATCAACGTGGTGGTGCAGGACAGTACGGGTGCGATCGCAAGTGCCTCAACTCCCATCACCGTCAACAACGTTGCGCCCACTGTCACACCGGGCCCCGTCACCTCCTTCAGCACCAAAGAAGACACCGCCGGTACCCTGACCTTAACGGCTAGCGACCCAGCAGATACCAGCTTTGCCTGGCAGGTTGCCTCCAAAGCAACCAATGGCACGGTCAGCTTGTCCCCTAACCCCAGCGGCAGCACCCAAGTCGTCACCTACACGCCCAATCTCAACTTCAATGGCGTTGACAGCTTCAAGATTGCCGTTGACGACGGCGATGGCGGTGTCAATATCGTTGAAGTCTTTGTTGGTGTTGATCCGGTTAACGATGCACCTCAGGCCCTTACCCTCACTCCCAGCGCCACCAAGCTAGATGAAGGCCAAACCCTCACCTTAGCCGGAGCTTTCCAGGACGTCGATATCACCGACAAACACACTGTCACGATCGACTGGGGCGATGGCAGCCAACAGACCCTCAGCGCCGTTAACAACAGTGGCGGCAGCTTTGCTCTGCCCGCTGGCCTCAATCACCTTTACAAAGACGAAGGCAATTTCAACGTCAAGGTGACAGTGACCGACAGCGCTGGGGCGACTTTGGTAAGCACAACCTCTATTCAGGTTGCTAACCTTGCTCCCGTCATCACCACGCCTGCGGGTCCTGTCTCGATTGAGTCTCTGACCGTCGCCGAAGACAAGTCCGTCACCCAACTCATTACCGCAACCGATGCTGGGGTACTCGACATCCTGCAGTGGAGCCTAAGCACACAGCCTACCAACGGCACCGTTGAAATCGTGTCGACTGGCCTGGGCAATCAGCAGCAGGTCAAATACACGCCCAACCCCAACTTCTCTGGCACCGATACCTTCGTTGTCCAGGTCTCCGATGGCGATGGCGGTATCGACACCCTAACCTACAACGTCACAGTTCAAGACGCCAACGACCCGCCCCAGATTCTGGCCAACCAGTTCAAAGTCACCGAGGGCGAAACTCTGCTGGTAACGACCAGTGTGCTTGATGCGATCGACATCGAAACCCTGGAAGACAACAAAATCACTTTCACCATCACTGGACTGGCTACGGGCGACGTCTTCAAGGTGGATGGTGTCGTCAAAAATACCTTTACCCGCGCCGACATCCTCAATGGCCTAGTGACCTTCACCGATAATGGCGATGAAGCAAAGCCCACCTTCTCCATTCAGGTGTCTGATGGAACAGACAGCGTCACTGTGCCCGCTGCTGTGGAATTTACCAAAGTCAACGACGCACCCACCTTCGGGCCGACCAACACGCCGTTTACGGTAGTCGAGGGAGGTACCGCCCTAATTCGCTCAAATCACCTCAGTGCTGTAGATCCCGACTCACTGGCCTCTTCGCTGGTCTTCACTGTCAGCAACGTGGTTGGCGGCGACTTTATCCGGGGCGACGGCAGCAAGGTGACCCAATTCACCCAGCTCCAGATCAGCGCCGGAGAGATCAGCTTCCGGCATGACGGCAGCGAGACTGTGCCCAGCTACACGGTGACCGTCAGCGATGGCGACAAGACCTCGACCCGCACTGACACGCCGACCTTCATCAACATCAACGACGCTCCTACCTTCCTGGCCAACAGCCTGACCATTGGAGAAGGCAATACGGCCAAGCTCACGCTCTCTGACCTCAACGCCACCGATTTCGAAACCCTGCCCACTGACCTGCAATTTACCATCACAGGCATCCAGGGCGGCACATTCTTGCTCAATGACGTAGCTCAGGGGGCCACCGCCACCTTCAAGCTAGAAGACATCATCCTCGGTCGCGTCAGCTTCCGACAAGACGGCAGCGAAACTAAACCTGCCTACTCGGTAACCGTGACTGATGCTGGTACTTCAACGGGTGCGCCGCCGAAGTCTGCCACCAGCCAGCCCACTGTCGTCTTCAACCGGGTTAATGACAACCCCACGATTACGGCCAATACCTTCAGCATCAAAGAAGGCGAAACCATTCTGTTGAGTCAGGCCAACATAAACGGAGCCGATGAGCCGGGCGAGACCCCTCGACTGTCGTTGAGCTATACCGTTAGCAATGTGGTGGGTGGCCGATTCGCCCTAGGCTCTGCTCAAGGAACCGCAATCACCAGCTTCACCCAAAGCGATATCGACGGCCGGAGGATCGTCTTTGTCCACGACGGCACCGATATCACCCCCTCCTACACCCTAACCGTGCTCGACACCGAGGGCGGTAGTAGCACCAGCACGACGCCCAACATTATCTTGACCCGGGTTAATGAAGCGCCCACCCTCAAGAACAATACCCTCACCCTAACTGAAGGGGCGACGGTCACTTTATCTCAGGCCAACCTGCTAGCAACAGATGAGGAATCGACGCCTGAGCAGCTAACCTACACCATTTCGGGCCTCGCTGGTGGCCAGTTCAGGGTTAACGGGGCAGCCAAAACCAGCTTTACCCAGGCCGACGTAAACAATGGGTTGGTCAGCTTTGTCCACGACGGTAAAAATACTGCCCCTCAATACACAGTGACCGTCACCGATACGGTACCTGCTGGCCCAGTGGCCCTACCCTTCGGGCCTTTCACAGCAACCGGCACCCCAACCATCCAGTTCACGGCGGTTAATGATGCGCCTACTCTAACGGCCAATGCGTTTGCCATTAAAGAAGGCGAGACTATCACTCTATCCTCGACCAGCCTGCTGGCCAGTGATGAAGAAACCACCGATCCAACCAAACTTGTCTACACCGTGGACAAGGTCAGTAATGGCTCTTTCCGCCTGAGTGCGGGGGGGGCTGCGCTATCAACCTTCACTCAGGCTGATGTCAATACGGGCAAGGTGCAGTTTGTCCACGACGGCAGCGAAGCTGCTCCGAGCTACACCTTAACTGTCAAGGACAGCGGCATCCCCGGCGACACAACGCCCAAGAGCGCCACCCAAACAGTGGTCTTTGACGGCAACTTTACCAACCTCAATGACCTGCCCGAAATCCTGGCAAACAACTTAGCGATTTCTGAGGGTGGCCTCGTTACGCTAACCACGAATCACCTGAATGCCTCCGATCTAGAAACCCTCAGCAACGACCTGAAAATCACCATTACTGGAATTCAGGGCGGTTCTTTCCTGCTTGACGGAGTTCCCTTCGGTGGAGCGGTACAGTTCACTCTGGCCGATGTGGTACTACAGCGGATCAGCTTCCAGCACAATGGCACAGAAACGGTGCCAACCTATCTAGTAACTGTGCAAGATGCCGACGGTGGCTCTAGTAGCCCAGTGCCGGTAACGGTTACCAGGTTTGAGCGCGTCAACGATAATCCTGAGATCCTCAAAAACACCTTCAGCATTACTGAAGGTGGGCGGGTGATCCTCGGCAAGGCCAATTTGGATGCCGCCGATGAGGTGGGCGAAACGCCTCGGTTAGCCCTCAAGTACAACGTCAGCAATGTTGTGGGTGGCCGATTTGAGCTGGGCAGCACCTCAGGCACTGCCATTACCAGCTTCACTCAGACTGATATCGATGCTGGTCGAATTATTTTTGTTCACGACGGCAGCGACACAACACCGAACTACACGCTGACGGTTACCGACAGCGAGGGCGGCACCGATGTCGAGAGCAGCCCGACCGTGACTTTCACGCGGGTGAACCAGGCTCCAGAGTTGGTCAACAACAAGCTGAGCATTCTTGAAGGCGGTACCGTTGTCCTGAGTCAGGCCAACCTACTGGCCAACGATGAAGAGTCAGCACCTAACCAGCTAACCTATCAAGTGAGCGGGCTAAGCGGCGGCGAGTTCAGAGTCAATAGCGTTGCAACTACGACCTTCACCCAAGCCGACATCAACGGTGGGCTGGTGAGCTTCGTCCACGATGGTGCTAATGTCGCACCGCAGTACACCGTAAGCGTGACCGACAGCGTGCCGAGCGGCCCCGTTCTAGCTCCTGCCGGTCCTTTCACTGCCACTGGTAAAGCCACCATTGAGTTCACGGCCGTTAATGACGCGCCGATGCTGCAGGCCAACGTCTTCACCGTCGATGAGGGCAAGGCCTTTGTACTGAGCAGCAGCCAACTGTTGGCCAGCGACGAAGAGACCACCGACCCGAGCAAGTTGGTCTACAGCGTAGACCAGGTGAGCAACGGCAGCTTCCAGCTGGTATCAACTGGGGCGACCATCACCAGCTTTAGTCAGGCTGACGTTGATGCAGGCAAAGTGCAGTTTGTCCACGATGGTAGCGAAGTAGCTCCGAGCTACACCGTGACGGTCAGAGACGGCGATAGCACGCCTAAGAGCGCCACTAAAACAGTGAGCTTTGAAGGCAGCTTCAATAACCTCAATGACCTACCGGTTCTTCTAGCTAAGAATCTGAGTGTCAACGAAGGGGGCCGCGTCACCCTAACAACCGAGAACCTGAGCGCTGAAGATCTGGAGACGAATCAGGTAGATTTGGTCTTCACCCTCAGCAACGTAGTGGGCGGTAAGTTCCAGATAGACGGTGCCGATTTCCCAGTTGGGCCAGTCAGCTTCAGCTTGGCTGAAGTGGTACTGGGTCGTATTGGCTTTGTTCAAGACGGCACTGAAACCAAGCCTGACTACATGATTTCTGTTTCAGATGGTGTTGCTTCGACTGCTCCGGTCGCAGCTGAGGTGACCTTCAACCGAGTCAACGACAACCCCGAGATCACTATCAACGGGTTCTCTATCAGCGAAGGCGGCACGGTGATTTTGAGCAGTGCCAACATCAGCGCTACTGACGAGGTAGGAGAAACGCCGCAGGCTGAACTGAAGTACACGGTGGGCAACGTTCAGGGCGGCCGCTTCGCCCTAGCGACAGCGACTGGCGCAGCGATTACCAGCTTCACACAAGCTGACATCGACAAGAGCCGAGTTGTCTTTGTGCACGATGGCAGTGACACAACACCGAACTACACGCTGACGGTTACCGACAGCGAGGGCGGCACCGATGTCGAGAGCAGCCCGACCGTGACCTTCACGCGGGTGAACCAGGCTCCAGAGTTGGTCAACAACAAGCTGAGCATTCTTGAAGGCGGTACCGTTGTCCTGAGTCAAGCCAACCTGCTGACCAACGATGAAGAGTCAGCACCTAACCAGCTAACCTACCAAGTGAGCGGGCTAAGCGGTGGCGAGTTCAGAGTCAATAGCGTTGCAACTACGACCTTCACCCAAGCCGACATCAACGGCGGGCTGGTGAGCTTCGTCCACGATGGTGCTAATGCGGCCCCTGAATACACTGTGACCGTAACTGATACGGTACCCGCTCCACCTGTGGTAACTCCGGCAGGACCTTTCACTGCCACTGGTAAAGCCATCATTGAGTTCACGGCCGTTAATGACGCGCCGATGCTGCAGGCCAACGTCTTCACCGTCGATGAGGGCAAAGCCTTTGTGCTGAGCAGCAGCCAACTGTTGGCCAGCGACGAAGAGACCACCGACCCGAGCAAGTTGATCTACAGCGTAGACCAGGTGAGCAACGGCAGCTTCCAGCTGGTATCAACTGGGGCGACCATCACCAGCTTTAGTCAGGCTGACGTTGATGCAGGCAAAGTGCAGTTTGTCCACGATGGTAGCGAAGTAGCTCCGAGCTACACCGTGACGGTCAAAGATGGCGACAGCACGCCTAAGAGCGCCACTAAAACAGTGAGCTTTGCAGGCAGCTTCAATAACCTCAATGACCTACCGGTTCTTCTGGCCAAGAATCTGAGTATCAACGAAGGGGGCCGCGTCACCCTAACAACCGAGAACCTGAGTGCTGAGGATCTGGAGACGAATCAGGTAGATTTGGTCTTCACCCTCAGCAATGTAGTGGGCGGTAAGTTCCAGATAGATGGGGCTGACTTCCCAGTTGGGCCAGTCAGCTTCAGCTTGGCTGAAGTGGTACTGGGTCGTATTGGCTTTGTTCAAGACGGCAGCGAGACCAAGCCTAGCTACACAATTTCTGTTTCAGATGGTGTTGCTTCGACTGCTCCGGTCGCAGCTGAGGTGACCTTCAACCGAGTCAACGACAACCCCGAGATCACTATCAACGGGTTCTCTATTAGCGAAGGCGGCACGGTGATTTTGAGCAGTGCCAACATCAGCGCTACTGACGAAGTGGGAGAGACGCCGCAGGCTGAACTGAAGTACACGGTGGGCAACGTTCAGGGCGGCCGCTTCGCCCTAGCGACAGCGACTGGTGCAGCGATTACCAGCTTCACACAAGCTGACATCGACAAGAGCCGAGTTGTCTTTGTGCACGACGGCAGTGACACAACACCGAACTACACGCTGACGGTTACTGACAGCGAGGGCGGTACTGATGTCGAGAGCAGCCCGACCGTGACTTTCACGCGGGTGAACCAGGCTCCAGAGTTGGTCAACAACAAGCTGAGCATTCTTGAAGGCGGCACCGTTGTCCTGAGTCAGGCCAACCTACTGGCCAACGATGAAGAGTCAGCACCTAACCAGCTGACCTACCAAGTGAGCGGGCTAAGCGGTGGCGAGTTCAGAGTCAATGGCGTTGCAACTACGACCTTCACCCAGGCTGACATCAACGGTGGGCTAGTGAGCTTCGTCCACGATGGTGCTAATGTCGCACCGCAGTACACCGTGACTGTGACCGACAGCGTGCCGAGCGGCCCCGTTCTAGCTCCTGCCGGTCCTTTCACTGCCACTGGCAAAGCCATCATTGAGTTCACGGCCGTTAATGACGCGCCGATGCTGCAGGCCAACGTCTTCACCGTCGATGAGGGCAAGGCCTTTGTACTGAGCAGCAGCCAACTGTTGGCCAGCGACGAAGAGACCACCGACCCGAGCAAGTTGGTCTACAGCGTAGACCAGGTGAGCAACGGCAGCTTCCAGCTGGTATCAACTGGGGCGACCATCACCAGCTTTAGTCAGGCTGACGTTGATGCAGGCAAAGTGCAGTTTGTCCACGATGGTAGCGAAGTAGCTCCGAGCTACACCGTGACGGTCAGAGACGGCGATAGCACGCCTAAGAGCGCCACTAAAACAGTGAGCTTTGAAGGCAGCTTCAATAACCTCAATGACCTACCGGTTCTTCTAGCTAAGAATCTGAGTATCAACGAAGGGGGCCGCGTCACCCTAACAACCGAGAACCTGAGTGCTGAAGATCTGGAGACGAATCAGGTGGATTTGGTCTTCACCATTGATGGCGTAATCGGCGGCAAATTCCAGAGGGATGGTGCCGATTTCCCGAGTGGGCTAGTCAGCTTCAGCCTAGCTGACGTGGTACTGGGTCGTATTGGCTTTGTTCAAGACGGCAGCGAGACCAAGCCTGACTACATGATTTCTGTTTCAGATGGTGTTGCTTCGACTGCTCCGGTCGCAGCTGAGGTGACCTTCAACCGAGTCAACGACAATCCCGAGATCACTATCAATGGGTTCTCTATCAGCGAAGGCGGCACGGTGATTCTGAGCAGTGCCAACATCAGCGCTACTGACGAGGTAGGAGAGACGCCGCAGGCTGAGCTGAAGTACACGGTGGGCAACGTTCAGGGCGGCCGCTTTGCCTTGGCGACAGCCAGCACGGTCGCGATTACCAGCTTTACCCAGGTTGATATTAACAAGAGCCGAGTTGTCTTTGTGCACGACGGCAGCGACACAACACCGAACTACACGCTGACGGTCACCGACAGCGAGGGCGGCACCGATGTCGAGAGCAGCCCGACCGTGACCTTCACGCGGGTGAACCAGGCTCCAGAGTTGGTCAACAACAAGCTGAGCATCCTTGAAGGCGGTACCGTTGTCCTGAGCCAGGCCAACCTGCTGACCAACGATGAAGAGTCAGCGCCCAACCAGCTGACCTATCAGGTAAGCGGGCTAAGCGGCGGCGAGTTCAGAGTCAATAGCGTTGCAACTACGACCTTCACCCAAGCCGACATCAACGGCGGGCTGGTGAGCTTCGTCCACAATGGCACCAATGCGGCCCCTGAATACACTGTGACCGTGACTGATACGGTACCCGCTCCACCTGTGGTAACTCCGGCAGGACCTTTCTCGGCAACGGGCAAAGCTGCGATCGCATTCACCCCAGTCAACGATGCGCCGGTGGTAACCGCTAGCGCCTTTGAGATTCAGGAAGGGGCTGCAGTAGTGCTCTCTAGTGCGGTCTTGTCGGCTGCGGATGAGGAAACTACCAATCCAGCTCAACTGATCTACACCGTTGACCAAGTGAGCAATGGCGAGTTCCAGTTTGTTGCAACGGGGGCAATGACCACCAGCTTCACTCAGGATGACATCAACAACAACCGAGTGCAGTTTAAGCATGACGATAGTGAACTTGCGCCCAGCTACACCTTAACCGTCAAGGACAGCGGCCTTTCTGGCGATGCAACCAGCCAGAGCACGACTACTACTGTGACCTTCCCAGAAGGACCAGGCGGATTCATTAATGTCAATAACCTGCCTGTCTTCCTAGCTAACCAGTTAGAGGTGCAAGAAGGGAACAAGATTGTTCTGTCAGCCAGCAACCTGAGTGCCACAGATGACGACGACATTGTCAGCCAACTCACCTTCCGCATCTTCAACGTCAGCGGCGGCACCTTCTACTTAGATGGAAAAGTTCTCGACGATAAGACGACGTTCACGACCTCATTAGTTTCTTTTGGCAAGCTCAGCTTCCAGGACGATGGGGATGAAACGCCAGCTACCTACACCGTTGAGGTTACTGATCCATCGGGTGGAGTGAAGACGCAAGCGGCAACGGTGAAGCTAATCCCGGTAAACGACAATCCGCGCTTGATGACAAATGCCTTTGTCATTAATGAAGACGGATTGCTGGAGCTGAGCAGCGCCAATCTGCTGGCCCAGGATGATGAGACCATCGACCCCACTAAGATTACTTACACCATCAGTAACCTGACGGGCGGTACGTTTGTCCTGTTCTCTGGGGGCGAGCCTATCACAACCTTTACCCAGGCTCAGGTCACCCGCAAGGAAATCGTCTTCCTTCAGAACGGCTCTGAAGTGGCTCCCAGCTTCACGATCAAGGTTAGCGATCCAGAGGGTGGTGAAACGACGACCAAGGCCAATATCACCTTTAACGCCACCAATGACTTGCCGGTTCTGGGCGCGAATAGCCTGACGATTTCAGAGGGTGGGACAGTCTTGCTGACTCCCAGCAACCTTTCCGCATCTGACCCAGATAACCTACCGTCGGAGTTGGTCTTTACCATCAGTGGTTTAGCTGCAGGCCAGGGACAGTTTGAGGTAGATAAGGATGGAGACGGCACCTTCGAAACGGTAGGGGCGACCAGCTTTACGCTGCAAGACGTCACCAATGGGCGGGTTCGATTTGTGGACGATGGCGACGAGACTGCGCCCACTTACGGCGTCAGCGTTAGTGACGGGACGATATCGACTGCGATCCAGGCTGCTCAAATTGCCTTTACCAACGTCAACGACCTGCCTGTGGCTAACGATGACAGCGGCACTGGCTTTACCACCAACCAAAATACGACCTTCACCACAGCCAACGTCCTTAAGAACGACAGCGACGGCGATCCGGGAGCTGTGTTGACAATTACTCAGGTTGATGGCAAAGCGATCGCAATGGGAGGACCGGCTGTCGAACTGGCTTCTGGCGCTCTGATGATGCTAAACAGCAACGGCACCTTCACCTACAACCCCAATGGCAAGTTCAATTCACTGGCAGCAGGAACCAACAAGGTAGATAGCTTTACCTATACCTTGAGCGATGGCCAAGGCGGCAGCGATACGGCAACGGTTCAGATTGTGGTCAACGGTGTCAATGACAATCCGGTAGCCAATGACGACAGCGGCCAAGGCTTCTCAACCAACGAGGGCACACCGCTGACCACGCCGACAGTGCTGGCCAACGACTCAGATGTTGACCTCAACGATACGCTCACGATTACTCAGGTGGATGGCAAAGCCATCTCGGTGAATAGCAGCGTCACGCTGACTTCGGGAGCCAGCGTGACTCTCAACGCCAACGGCACCTTTAACTACAACCCCAACGGCAAGTTTGAGTCCCTGGGTGCGGGTAAGACAGCCGTCGATAGCTTTACCTATACCTTGAGCGATGCCAATGGCGGCAGCGACCCAGCGACGGTCAGCATCGTTATTAATGGGCTCAATGATGCTCCAGTAGCGGTGAAAGACAGTGGGGTCGGCTTCTCCACCAATGAAGACACGCCGTTTAAGACGGGTAGTGTGCTCGCCAACGACACCGATATCGACGGGGATACCCTCTCGATTATTCAGGTCAACGGCAGCACGATTGCGGTGGGTGGCCCTGCCATTACCATTGCATCGGGGGCGAAGGTTAGCCTAAACAGCGATGGCACCTTTAACTACGACCCAGCAGGCAAATTCGAAAACCTCTCTAATGGCGACACCAAGACCGACAGCTTTACCTACGCCATCAGCGACGGTAACGGCGGCACGTCTACAGCCACGGTCGAAGTTGCCATCAGTGGTCTCAATGATGCGCCGGTTGCTGGAAATGACCAGGGTGCTGTCAGCGAGCGGAGAAGCCTGAAGCTCAATGTGCTGGCGAATGACAGTGACAGCGATCCGGGCGATACCCTAACGATTGGCAAAATTGGGGAGACTGCGATCGCACCCGGTGGACAGGTGGCCCTTGCCTCAGGTTCTCTGGTCATCCTTAATAGCGACAGCACTCTGACCTACGTACCCTTTGGCTTTGCCGGGCTGGCTTCTGGCCAAGTGGGAAGCGACAGCTTCACCTATAGCCTAGTAGACAGTCAGGGGCAGTCAGCTACGGCTACCGTGTCGCTGCAGATTGCCGGTTACACACCACCTGCTGCCGTCAATGGTGTGTTTGACTACGAGCAGTTCGCCCGTTACGCCCTCTTAGATGCTAATACGGAAGTCACCTTCGCCCCCGTCGAAGTGGGCGGACTGGCACTTGATCAGCTATTTGATGAGGGCTACTACTTGAGCCAGTACTCAGACATTGCTGCGGCAATTGATGCTGGACTGATTAAGTCAGGCTACGAGCACTTCGTCACCGCTGGCTGGTTAGAGGGCCGCAATCCCAGTACCCTCTATAACGAAACTTTCTACCTGAGCCAAAACCCCGACATTGCCCAGGCAGTTGGGGGAGGCGCGTTCAGTAGTGGCTTTGCCCACTTCGCCCAGTTTGGCCACAAGGAGGGCCGCAACCCCAGCGCCCAGTTCAACCAGCAGGACTACCTGCTGCGCAACCCAGATGTGGCAAACGCAGTGTCGGCAGGGGTTATTAGCAGTGGCTTCGAGCACTTTGTGGAATCGGGCAGCGCCGAAAACCGAGCTCCTTCCCTGTACCTGTTCAACGAATCCTACTACCTGCAGCAAAACCCGGATGTTGCCCAGGCTGTAGCTGGTAAAGCCTTTGCGAGCGGTTTTGAGCACTACGTCAAATTTGGGCAGAGGGAGCCCCAACGGAGCCCCAGCGCCCTCTTTAACGAAAGCAGCTATCTGGCTCTCAACTCTGATGTGCAAGCGGCTGTTAACAACAACATCGTGTCTAGCGGTTTCGAACATTACGTGCAGTCAGGCCGGTTCGAAGGACGGCAAGTGTTTGCATAACGATGCGATCTGCCATTCACAAATGTGAGCGGTAGAAGCGAAGAATGTCCCTGAGTTGAACTCAGGGATGTTCTCTTTCAACCAATGGCTAGCTCAATCAACTCAACTTCTGTTGAAACCCCCTTTTTAAATTGAAAGCACCCCATTGCCTTGTGTTTTCCTCAAAGCACATTCTGTCGAGGTGCTTGTCAGAACTAATCTTTATTACCCGGCGGTAATACCGTAAAGCTGAAAGAGACTATCCCATGAATGCAATTCCTCAATTTCTAAACAACAGCCTCACGATTAGCGAAGGCCAAACAATCCCCATCACGCTCAGCAACTTAGATGCCAACGATGCTGATGATGCGGCTAATACCCTGAAGTTCACTATCACCAACTTGGTGGGCGGGCGGTTTGAGCGAGTTGAGCAGGTGAATGGGCAGGAGAAGATAACGGTTCTGGCAGATGCTAGCGCTAATCCTTCGGTCGCTCCAGTTTCGTTTACGCGAGCTGATATTGCTAGCAACCTGATCCGATTTGTCCATGATGACAGTGAGGTTTCGCCCAGCTATGTAGTAACGGTGGCTGATAACAAGGGAGGCAGCACCAGCACTCCAGCTGCGGTGGTTTTCTCCGCTGAAAATGATGCGCCTCTGTTTGAGGTCAACCAGCTAACTATTACCGAAGGTGGCAGTGTTGTTCTCAACCAGAACGTTGTTGGTGGAGTCACTCAGGTCAATTTACGAGCAACCGATGAAGAAACCGACAGCGCTATCCTGACCTACACAGTGACCTCCGTTAAGGAGGGACAGTTTGAACTGATTGAAGCAGGTGGCACTTTTAAGATCGTCACGGAGTTTACCCAAGGTCAAGTAGATGCGGGTCTGATTCGATTTGCCCACCGGGCTGATAGTGAGATTCCGCCTAGCTACACCCTTGAAGTGAACGATGGCCAGGGCAGCACAGCGGTTCGAGAAATGAACTTGCTCAATCCCGCTACCTTTGCGGTTAACGATGCCCCTACTATTACGACGAATACGCTCAGGGTTAGCGAAGGGCAAGCGGTCACCATTTCGACCCTGAATTTAGATGCGACTGATCCAGATAATTTCAGAGACGGCCTGCTCTTTTCCATTGCACCTGCTACGGATCTCAACACAGGGGCTTCTCTGCTAGCAGGGCAGTTTTTGGTGAAAAACCAGAGCGGGCAGTTTGGGCCTAAATTAACCTTCACACGGGCCGATATCCTGGCCGGTCGGGTTAAGTTTCAGCATGATAGTACTAACAGAACGCCGCAATATAGCGTGACTGTTTCTGATGGTAGCCTGACCAGCGAGGCTAAATCTGCCCAGGTTACGTTCACCCCCATTAATGACCAACCAATCTTTCTCACCAATACGCTCCAGATTACGGAGGGAGAGACGGTCATTCTTAACCAGGGCAGCTTGAACCTGGTGGCTACTGATGAAGAGTCTGCTCCAAACGCCCTGATCTACAGGATTAATCAAGTGGTGCGGGGTAACTTTGCGATCCTTGATTCCAATACTGGAACGGCTCAAGTTCTGGCAGTTGGTGGCACCTTCACTCAGGCCCAGGTGAATGCTGGGCAGGTGCAGTTTACCCATGACGGCAGTGAACTTGCGCCAAGCTACACACTCACTGTGCGCGACGCAGGTATTAACAACAACCCGGCCACAGCTTTGGGCGTGACTCGTGAGGTTTTCATTCCAATCGGTGGGTTTGTTTCTATTAACGATGCACCCGAATTGGTGACCAATCAGCTGACGCTGAAGGAGGGAGATGCACTCTTTCTCACGACTCAGAACCTGCGGGCAACCGATGCTGAAGACAACGCCGACAATCTGGTCTTTACCATCACCGGGCTTACCGGAGGCCGCTTTGAGCGGGTGGAGCGAGTCGGTGAGGCAGAGACAGTCGAGATCTTGGCAGCTGATACCGATCCGCCCACTGCGTCAGTTGAGTTTACTCAAGCCGACATTTTGATGGGCAAAATTCGCTTTGTGCACATCCCCGATACCAACACAGCGCCCACCTATCAGGTGCAGGTCAGGGACTTGAGCGATCCGGCAGCAGTTGACAGTGGGGTTGCCACAATCAACTTCACACCAATTAACGATATTCCTGTGCTAGAAACCCTGGCCCTCGAAATTGCAGAGGATCAGACGGTATTTCTCAATCCCACCATCCTTAACGTTAGCGATGAAGAGACGGGTGCAGCGGACGTTGTCTACACCGTGGACAGTGTGAGCGGCGGCCAGTTTGTGGATGCAAATGGCACTGCAGTTACTCGCTTCACTCAGGCCCAGGTGAATGCGGGAGATGCGATCGCATTTCAACACGACGGCAGCAACTCTGCACCCAGCTTTACCCTAACCGCAGCCGATGGTCCGGCGGCAGAGGGCGGCCAGTCAATCACTATCGAAAGCGGTGATCGCATCGTCTTTACGCCCATCAACGACCTGCCTATAGTTCAAGTCAGCCAGTTCTCTGTCACCGAGGGCGGCACTGTCAAGCTCAGTAGCGCTCTGCTCAACACCATTGATGAAGAGGCAACAGCAGGTCAGCTAACCTACACCGTCACCCTGACTCAGGCCGACCCGACCAAGCCCGACGGTTTTATGATCGACGGCACACTCCAGACGACCTCTCCAGTAACCTTTACCCAGGCCCAGGTCAATGCTGGGCTAGTGCAGTTTGTCCACGGCGGCTCCAATAGCGCGCCTCAGATTGCCCTAACGGTGAGTGATGCCTCGACGGGCAGTTTTAACACCGTGCCGGTTGACCTGAAGATTGCTTTCACAGCCACCAATGACGCGCCTCTTTTTAACACCAACACCCTGAGCATTAGCGAGGGCGGCACCGTCATTTTCAACCAAAATCCGCTGGCCCTCAACTTGGTCACCACTGACGAAGAATCGGCTCCGGAGGATCTGGTCTACACCATTGATAAAGTGGCGCGTGGCCAGTTTGAGCTGATTGACGCCACCTCACAGACGACGGTGCTGAAGGTGGGCGACAGCTTTACCCAGGCCCAAGTAAATGCTGGACAGGTGCAGTTTGTTCACGGCGGCGACGAGCTGGCCCCGACCTACACTCTGACGGTGAAGGACAGCGGGATTAACGGTGATTCGACAACGGTTCGCACCGTTACCCGCGAGGTGACGATTCCTCCCGGCGGCTTTACCCAGATCAACGATGTGCCAACCCTGCAGGTCAATACCCTGACATTGGAGGAGGGTGGCACCGTCATTCTGACCAGTGACAACCTGCAGGCCATCGACCCTGAAACCAACAGCGCCGCTCTGGTCTTCACCATTACTGCAGTTACAGGCGGGCGCTTTGAGCGGGTGCGCTTAGTAGAGGGAGAGGAAGTCGTTGAGCTGCTAGCGGCAGAGACCGACCCACCAACTTCGCCCGTTTCCTTTACTCAGGAAGAGGTGCTGTTGGGGCTGATCCGTTTTGTGAATGACCCAGCTATCGACACCCCGCCGACCTACCGCGTGGAGGTACGTGATTTGAGCGATCCGGCGGGCGTGGACAGCAGCGATGCCGTCGTAAACTTTACCCCGATCAACGACGTGCCTATCTTGGAAACCTTGGACCTGCAGGTGATCGAGGGGCAAAAGGTGCTGCTTAATGCCAGCAGCTTGAGCGTTGTCGACGAAGAAACTGCTGCTGAAGGCGTTGTCTACAGTGTTGACCAGGTCAAGGGCGGCAAGTTTGTCTTAAATGCTGATGGCACTGAGGTTAAAAGCTTTACCCAGGCTCAGGTGAATGCGGGAGATGCGATCGCATTTCAGCACGACGGCAGCAACACTGCACCCAGCTTTAGGCTGACAGCTGCTGATGAGGGTGGCCAGACGATCACCTTTGAGAGCGACAGTAGGCTTGTTTTCACGCCCACCAACGACACCCCTAAGGTCAGCGTCAGCCAGATCACCCTGAGCGAAGGCGGCACCATCAAGCTCAGCAGCAGTCTGCTAAACACTACTGATGAAGAATCGGGCCCCAACCAGCTGACCTACACCGCCAAAGTCACCAACGCCGACCCGAGTAAGCCTGATGGCTTCATCGTCGATGGCAAGTCTCAGAGTGAATCTACCGTTACCTTCACTCAGGCTCAGGTCAATGCCGGGCTAGTGCAGTTTGTCCACGGTGGCTCCAACAGCGCCCCTCAACTAGAGGTCACCGTGACCGACACCTTCGACAGCAACCCAATTACGGTACCCGTCGATCTCAAGATTGCCTTCAATGCCGTTAATGATGTGCCTGTCTTTATTACCAACAGCCTAAAGATTGCCGAGGGTGAGACGGTGATTTTCAACAGCGATCCGGAGCACCTGAACTTAGTCGCCACCGATGAAGAGTCCAGCTCAGATCAGCTGACCTATACCATCGATCAAGTGGCACACGGCCAGTTTGGCCTGATTAACCCTGATACCGGCACCGTGGCTTTGCTGGAAGCGGGGCAAACCTTCACCCAGGCCCAGGTCAATGCTGGACTAATTCAGTTCACCCATGACGATGGCGAAGCGCCGCCTGCCTATACCCTCACCCTCAGCGACAGCGGCACCGCAGGCGACACTTCACCCAAGCGCGTGACCAAAACGGTAGAGATTCCCGCAGGCGGCTTTACCCCCATCAACGATGCGCCGGTCTTTGATGCTAAGAACGTGCAGCCCTTCGCCTTGACCGAAGGCGGCACCGTCACGCTCAGCAATGCCAATCTGCTGGCCACCGATGCTGAGGGGCAGCCCCTGACCTACACCGTTACCCTGATCAATCCTCCGGCTGACCCAGCCCAGCAAGACAAGTTTGTCGGTCAGGGCGTGGTTCAAGTTGACCCGCTGACCTACACCTTTACCCAGGCAAACGTCAGTGCGGGGACGGTGCAGTTTGTCCACGGCGGCTCCAACCAAGCACCCCAATTTAAGGTCACCCTAACCGATACCTTTGCTCCGGCCGACCAGCAAATCACGATTGAAGTGCCCTTGGCCGCTGAGTTCCAGGTCGTCAATGATGCACCTGTCTTTGCTACCAATACGCTCAAAATTGCTGAAGGCGGCAGCGTCGTGCTCAATGCTGAGAGCCTCAATTTGATGACTACCGACGAAGAGTCTGGGCCAGAAGCGCTGGCCTACACTGTCGATGCGGTTACCTTTGGTAAATTCGAGCGAATTAACCCGCTCACGGGCACAGCCCTTGGAGACATTCTCACAGGGGGCACCTTTACCCAGGCAGAGGTAAACAGCGGCACAATTCGCTTTGTCCACGACGGAGGCGAAAAAGCCCCTAGCTACACGCTGACTGTTGCCGACACCGGCACCCCCGGCGACTCAACCCCCAAGAGCATTACCAGAATGCTAGAGATTCCCGCAGGTGACTTTACCAACGTCAATGATCCGCCCACGATTGCGGTGAATAAGCTGGTGGTCACTGAAGGCGAAACCGTTGTGCTGACCCTAGGTAATCTCAACGTCACCGACCCAGACAGCACCCTCAGCCGCATTAAGCTGCAGATTAAGGACGTGGTGGGCGGCCAGTTCCTTCTAGACGGCAAACTCCTCACACCTGAGGCTTCCTTTAGCCTGTCAGCCATTGCCTTTGGTCAGTTGAGCTTTGTCGATGATGGGGAGGAAGGCTCTCCTAGCTATACCGTTGTGGCCCTTGATCCTCAAGGTGGCACCACGAGCTTGCCCGCACAGATTGATTACACCCCGGTCAACGATCCGCCCCGGCTGACAATCAACTCCTTTGTCATTACTGAGGGCGGGCTGCTGACTCTCAATGACCCCGATCAGGCTCTAGCCAATCTAAAAGCTGAAGACGATGAGACTACTGCTGATCAAGACTTGCTTTTCAAGATCAGCAACGTCAAGGGAGGGCGCTTTGCCGACTTCTTGAACCAGCCGGTTGAGAGTTTTACCCAAAAGCAGCTAAACGATGGCGACATTGTTTTTGTGCATGACGGCAGTGAAACGGTGCCCAGCTTCGACATTACCGTGCGTGATAGCGACGGTAGTGAGATTACCGAGGCGGCTAAAGTGGCGTTTGTCCCGGTGAACGATCCGCCCAAGCTGACGGTTAACCAGTTCAAGGTGCAGGAAGGCGGCACCGTCGTCTTGACCTCAGAGAACCTGTTTGCCTCCGATCCAGATACAGACCCCGCTAGCCTTACCTTTGTCATCAACGGCCCATCTCCAGGGCAGGGACAGTTTGAGGTAGACACCGATGGCGATGGCATCTTTGAGCTGAAGAATGCCGGCAAGTTTACCCTGGCTCAAGTCAGCAAAGGCCAGGTGCGTTTTGTTGACGATGGCGACGAAACGCCTCCTAGCTACACAATCAGCGTCAGCGATGGGGAGTTTGCTACTGCGCCTGTGGCGGCCAAGATTGAGTTTGTCCCGGTCAACGATGCGCCTGTTGCCACTGACGATGGTGGGCTTGACTTCTCTACTAATCAAAACACTAAGCTGACGACGCCTAACGTTTTGACCAACGATACCGATTCCGACTCGGATGATGTGTTGACGATTGTACAGGTCGAAGATCAGGCCATTACGATTGGGGGGCCAGCGGTGAAGCTGACCTCTGGGGCTTTGGTGAGCCTTAACGAAAATGGCACCTTTACCTACGACCCTAATGGAGCATTTGTAGCCCTGGCAGCGGGTAAGACAACAACTGATGCTTTTGCGTATACCGTAGGTGACAAGGCGGGGGCAACTGATACGGCAACGGTCTCTGTGCAGGTGATGGGCGTCAACGATGGCCCCACGCTCAAGACTAATAAGCTCTCTGTCGAGGAAGGCGGTTCAGTCGTGCTGACGATGGCTGAACTGGAGGCAGCTGATCCTGACAATGGGCCAGATACGCTGACCTTCACCATTAGCAGCCTAACCGGCGGCAGCTTTAACCGAGACTTAGACGGCGACGGCAAATTTGAGCAGGAAAATATCACAGAGTTCACCCAGCAGGAGGTATTGGATAAGCGCATTGTCTTTGTCCACAATGGCAGTGAGGTGCCGCCTACCTACAGCGTTAGTGTCAGCGATGGCGATCGCACCCTCGATACCCTGCCCTCTCCTGTTGCTATCGGCAAGTTCACTAACGTCAACGATGCGCCTACTGCCCAAGACGATGAGGGCGAGGGATTTGCTACCAACGAAGACACCCCCTTTGTTACCCTCAGCGTCTTAAGCAACGATGTTGACCCGGATGCTGGCGACACGCTGACGGTTACTCAGATCGACGGCACTGAGGTGACGGTTGGCGGCCCTGCGGTCAAGATTGGCTCGGGTGCGCTGGTCAGCTTAAAGGCAGATGGCACTTTCGAGTACAACCCCAATCAGGCCTTTGAATCGCTTCCTACAGGTGAGATTGCGGTAGACACCTTTGCCTATACCGTTAGTGACGGCAAAGGCGGTACGGATACAGCAACGGTCAAGATCCAGGTTAGTGGTCTAAATGACGCACCCGTGGCCGCTGACGACAGCGGCACCGTCAGTGAGCGGCGCAGCCTTAAGCTCAACGTGTTAGCCAATGACAAAGACCTGGATCCGGGAGATACTCTCAGCCTCCATCGCGTCAATGATGCCATTTTGGAAGGGGGCAAGATTGCCTTCCTCAAGTCTGGCTCAATGGTCATTCACAATAGCGATCGCACCTTTACCTACGTCCCCCTCGGCTTTACCAGCCTGCTGACGGGCCAGACGGCAACCGATAGCTTCACTTATTCAATTCTGGATAGCCAGGGACAGGAAGATACGGCAACGGTGAGTATTGAAGTCACCGGCTATACTTCGCCCAGCGAAAACCTGGTGAAGGGGGTGTTTGACATTGGCCAGTTCAGCCGCTACGTGCAGCTAGATTCAAATACCCAGCTGGGTTACACGCCTTTTGAAGTGAACGGGCTGCCCTTTGATCAGCTCTTTGACGAAAGCTACTACCTCAGCCAGTATTCAGATGTGGCGGCAGCGGTTGATGCCGGGCTGTATAAGTCAGGCTACGACCACTTCACGAGCAATGGCTGGTTCCAAGGCCGTAACCCCAGCGTTTTGTTCAACGAGGCGTATTACCTCCAGCAAAATCCGGATGTGGCTCAGGCAGTTACTAACCGGGCGACCAACAGCGGGTTTGAGCACTTTGTGCGGTACGGTCATCTAGAGGGACGCAACCCCAGTGCTGGGTTCAACCAGCAGGAATACCTGCAAAACAACCCGGATGTGGCCGCTGCGGTTGCTAACCGAGCCATCGGCAGCGCTTTTGAGCACTACATCGAATTTGGCAGTGCTGAAAACCGGGTGCCTGGGCTGTTCTTATTCAATGAGGGCTTTTACCTACAGAACAACCCGGATGTAGCTCAGGCCGTAGTGGGTGGAGCTTTTGAGAGTGGCTTTGAGCACTACGTCAAGTTTGGGCAGAGGGAGCCTCAACGGATGCCTAGCTCAATGTTTAGCGAGAGCAGCTACCTGGCGTTGAACCCGGATGTGCAGGGTGCGATCGCAAACAACGCTTTCTCCAGCGGCTTTGAGCACTACGAGCAGTTTGGCCGGTTTGAAGGGCGGCAAGTTTCTGCTTAATTAATGCCTAGGCGGTCGCTCGTCTCACTCTAGAAATGGGTTGACCCCTAGGTTCAATTTCCTCAAATCCCCCTGCTCAAGGGGGATTTTCTTTTGGGGTCAAGGCAGCGGGTTGGCTCGAACTGCACGGAACATGCCGAAGCGGCAAAGACCTGCACCAAAGGCTAGCCGCATTAGGAGCAAGGTCGGCACTTCTCTTAAGGACTTAATCAGGCCCGGTAGCCCAAACCGCACTAATCCGTCAGGCCGAGCTACGCCCTGCCAGATCGAGTCTAGCCAAGACGGTAAGGTGGGCTTTGTCCAGTCTGCGGTATCTACGCAGCCTTCGACTAATCCGGTTGCTTCTAGCAGTTCGGAAAAGCCCTCAATGCTTGAGAAAGCGGGATGCGCCCACTGATCGAGAAGCTGCTGCATGACGGGCTTTTCCCAGAAGTTGAGCGGCTTTTTGCGATCATCTCGCTGGTTCCAGTCAGCGACAGCCAGCACGCCCCCCGGTTTGAGCACCCGCATGAGTTCTTTGGCAAAAATGGCTTTGTCGGGCATGTGCGGCCCAGCTTCAATCGACCAGACCACGTCAAAGCTAGCGTCTGGAAACGAAAGCGCCATAGCATCGTCTACCTGAAACCGCGCGTTAAGCTCTGGCGGAGTCAGCTGCTGGGCGCGTTTGACCTGCTGGGGGCTAATGGTAATTCCCGTGACTGCAAATCCGTAGTCTCGGGCCAAAATCCGGCTGCTGCCGCCAATGCCACAGCCCACATCCAAGACGGTGGTGCCAGGGGGAAATTTGTCTAACCCGCTCCAGCGAACCATCTCGTGTACGAAGTCTGACTTGGCCGCTAGAAAATCCTTCCGTCGAGGCGGCGAGCCGTAGTGGCCTAGGTGGATGTGCTCGCCCCAGTAGAACTCCAAAATTCCGTCTTCGGTCCACTCGTCGTAGGAGGTGGCGACGGAGTTGGCGGACTGGTAGCGGCGAGCCGTCATGAGATAAATTGCGATGCCCAGCGCCAATGCGGCAAGGAGCAGGCCAAGCGCCCAGAGAAACAAACTCATTGAGATAAAGTCTTAATATTCTGTAACAATTTTATCTCATTCCTAGACCTGGGTTTTAATCCGTATCTTGCTAGCTTAGAGGCAGTTGCAGCGTTAATGGATTTGGTTAAGCGGTTGCACAAGGCTCGATTTGAGTGCTGTAATTGCATGAACCCTTTCTTCTCTTACCTTCACGCGCTTTTTTATGCGGAGGCTGAAGTATGCGAGTACGACAAGCGCTGACAGTGCCTGATTTAGAAACTACAGAGACTCGGAAACTCGCGAAGAAGAATCTTTGGGTAACGGGTCTTCTGACCTTTCCCCTACCCTTTGTCGGGTATTTATACACAGCCCGCTATCCGCTGGCCTCTATTACCTGTGCCATTTGGCTGATCTGTTCCGCAGCGGTCGATGAGGACTTTGCTGGCCCCATTGTGGGGTTCCTGATGATTGGTTCGACAATAGAGAATATGGTTGCTGTACTGAGAGCCCGCTCAGAACGTGGAGAAACTGGGCTGCAACTGCAGCAGTACCCGCAAGTTCGAGACGTACGGATTGAGCTACTAAAGCTAGCCAAAAGTCAGGGGGAAGTAACTCTGGCAGATTGCGTGATTGCAACGGAGCTGCCTGCTGATGAGGTACGCTTACTTCTGTCAGAATTTGAGTACCAAGACCTGATGCGGTCAAGCAATCGCGAAAGTGACGGGGCTATTGTGTACCGCGTTGTCTAGCTCAGCTATGGGGCCTAGCATTCAGTGAATGACCGGACGAGTTTGCCGAGAATGCATTCACTGAATGCTGTACCTGCATCGAAACTACCTTAGCTCTCAGACTGCTGAGGCACCCATACTGAAACAGAACCCGCATTGCAACGAAAATCAGCCCACCCTTCATCGTTGGTTGTAATGGGTTCACTGATGTGTTCAGTGATGTCGATGTACGTGCAGTTGGGGCGTCCTACTTCCATGTACTTGCTTCCCTCCGCTCCATTGCTCAGCACAACGGCCATACCACCTGGGTGTTCTTCATCGCCTAAGCGAGTCCAGCCGAGGGTATTTGCATGATCAAAGTAGTCGTACTGGTCGCCATAGCCATATGTTTGACGAGCGTACAGGAATTTATCGATAATCCACTGATGACTGTCGAGCCAAATTTCATGCTCGTTGCCATCTCTGCCTTTATCTTTGTAGTGGGCACCGTAATAATCTGCGTAGAAGATACAGGGATAACCTTCATTTCGCAGCAGGATCAACGCATATGCTAACGGCTTAAACCAGCTTTCTACTACAGACTCTAGCGCCTGTAGCGGCTGGGAATCGTGGTTGTCAACTAGAGTAACCGCTAGAGCGGGTTGGTGTTGCACTAGGGTGTTATCAAAAATCTGCCGCATATCGTAGTCATTGCCCTGGGTACTGGCAACGCAAAAGTTGTAGTGCAAGGGCGCATCAAACAACAACACGTCGCCACCCGTAATATCAATGAAGTGGTGCAGCGCCTCGATTTCGTATGACCAGTACTCCCCTACCGCAAACAAATCACGGCCTGCATATTGACGGCAGTGGTTTAACCATTCGGGAAAAAAGCCGGCCTTAACGTGTTTCACAGCATCAAAGCGAAAGCCGTCTACGTCTGTAGTATCAATAAACCACTCGCCCCAATACTTCAATTCGCCCCGAACTTCTGGATGCTCCATATCCAGATCGCACCCCATGAGGTAGTCGAAAGCGCCTTTTTCCAGATCAACGTTGTCGTCAAACTTCTTGTCTTTGAATAAGTAAACAGCGTTTTCTCCATCGTTATAGGCGTTGTAATCTACGGCATCAAAGTGCCACCAATGCCATTCCAAAGTGGAGTATTTGCCCTGCCGACCTGGAAAGGTGAAGTGAGTCCAGGCTTGGATTGTTTGCATATCTCCAATCGGCTGATGACGGTCGTCAGGATTGTAGGGAGTGGCTTCTACGTCTTCCGCTTCGTCTGCCCCTAGCTTGTGGTTGAGAACCACATCTGCATATACCCGCACACCCGCTGCTTTGGCAGCCTTGATGGCAGCAATATATTCTTCTTTTGTGCCGTACTTTGTCCGAACAGAGCCCTTCTGGTCAAACTCGCCCAGATCGAACATATCGTAAACGCCGTAGCCCACATCATAGCCACCGGCTGTGCCTTTATAGGCAGGCGGCAGCCAAACGGAGGTAATGCCTGCTTCTGCTAACCCTTGGACGCGTTCTGCAAACTCATTCCAGAGGTTGCCGTCTGGAGGGATGTACCAATGGAAGTACTGCATCATTACGCCATTTAGCTGGGCCATAAGTGTCCTTTTAGTAACATGGTATGGATAAGCTCGACTGCTACTGTAAGGACTTTACTAGAGGCGCTAATGGGTGTCTCTCTGCCCAGGGAGAGAAACAGTTTCTTGCTAAAAACCGCAGTTAGCCTTTGGTGTCTTTCTCTTCATCCTTGGGAGATAGTTCTTGAGCTAAAGTTTCTTGAAGTGCTGCCAATACTGCCAGTGGGTTAGCCGCTTCTTGCATCATTTCGGCTTCTGGGTCAAGCCGATCGTCTACAAAGGGCAGATCGGCGCGGAGTTCTTCCAAAAGCTCAATCATTTTGGCAATTTTCTGCTCGGAGAGTAGGTTTAGCTGGAGCATCAGTTGCGCTCGCTGTTCGGCAAAGTTTTCTTGGCGCGTTTGTCGCACCAGCACGCCGGTTGAAATGATTAATGCAGCTGCATCTAAACCTTGTTCTGACCAGCTAAACGGGGGCAGGTCAAAAGGTAAATAGGGATCTAGAACGCTCCCGCCCATCCACAATGCCAGGAGAAGTAGCAAGATATACAAAAAGATGAAGCGGCCAAAGAAAGTTGCGATCGCTTCTAGTAGCCGCTGGTGAGCAGGGATATCTCGAACTTCTTGGGTATGGAGGGAGGTAACCGCTTCAATGTTTCTGGTAATGGGGTCTGGTAAGGGAGCGGTAAGAACTTGATTTCGAGATGATTTTGGGTTGCGCGCATTAGTTCTTGCATCGAACCTTGAGTTAGCGATATCTTCTGCGCCGGGCATGGGACAGCTGCTCCTGAATCTGAATCCCCTGATTATTGCGTATCTTCAAGAACTGCTGCGATAAGCCTTGAGAGCAGGGAAGTCAGGAATTCCTTGATAGGACAAAGCAATCTCTACCCGTTTGGATGTGGGAGGGGGTGGCAGTTGAATTGTTTACCCCGAAAGTCAAATCGACGCAAACTCACTGGGGCTGAAATCCTGAAGGGAGGATTGCGATTCGCAATCTTACAAGCCACCGCTACAGCAATAAAAGTTGCTCGGACTTGGGTCTCATAAAAATAAGCATAAACGTTCTAGCGGCTTGCTTGAGCGGCGGCAGGTTGTCTATACAATTTAACTAACCGATCTCAGCAGACTGCTCCAAGCAAATTGTTATTCTGCTGTCTCTGTGTGTACAACGTGGTATAAGTGAAATTCGTTTCGTGCTAAGCCTTCCCAATACGGCTTGTCTGGATTGAATCCTGGTTGTTTCAAGATCGCCTCAAATGCCTCTTTACTCTCCCACTGCCCGTAATTGAACATCCGCGTTCCGTCTAGACTGCAATGAAAGCTTGCCGAAATTAGTCCTGGTGAATTGCTCATGGCTCGGTCAAGTTCTGCTGTTGTCCGTTTCACCATTTCCGGTTGATTTGACGGCACCATGCGAAACTCTGCAAGATGAGTAATGCGATCGCCCACAGCAATCTCAACTTCTGTTGTTACCGATCTGCTTGCTGTCACCTCTAACTGCAAGGAGTCTAGCGGAAAAAACTCACCGAATACGGCAGAACGCTGTAAGCTACGATGATCAAACTTGGGTTGCCATTGACTGTAGGTGAAAACGCGCACCCCATCTAAACTTTGATGCACACTTGCTGACACAAAGTAGGAATTGGACTTCCAGTATTGGATTTGCTCTTTGATCGCATCCACTAACCCTAACTGATGTCGCTCTGCGACTGTATACAAGTCCAATCCGACAATTGCGGTATTTGACCGATCAAGCTGAATCATAAGCGCTCCTCAACTTTTGTTGGTTTGCTGACCTAAACTTGATGCTAACTAAGCAACTTGACAACTACTGCCAACTTGACTAAACGAAGCAGAATAACTGACTAAGGTATGGCTGAAAACCACGCTCCAAACACTGAGTGCCCATACATTCCCAAATCATAAAAATTGATTATTTCATTTTTCCTCAAATGAGACTGAACACCATTTCGTTGCTCTCTGTGTAGCCAAGATTGGAATAAAGTAGCTTACCTTCATGAGAAGCGTGCAAAACTGCTTTGGTGCAGCCAATTGCCTTTAGATGAGCCATTGCCTTCTTCATCAATTTTGTCGCAACTCCTTTCCTTCGAAAGGATGGAACTACGTACACTCCCCAGATGTATCCTTTCTGATATTCCCGACTGACCCTTGGGTAGAGTTCAAGGAGTTGGCAACTAGCTGAGCCGATTACTTGATCATTGATCTCTGCAATGAATCCCTTGTATTGCAATTCATGACGAGCACGATCAATAAATTTAACAGTCTGGTCTAGCCAGTCTTGCCGAATGGATTCGGTTGAAACACCAAGTTCTAAAGCAATATGACATAGATGTTCAGCAATTAAAAATTCATCACTTTGAGTCGCTTCACGAATTATAAAACTACTTTCTTTCACGACAAATAGCTCAAAATACTGCCTCAACCAAGTTCGAAGCCAGCTAATGCTAGGCATCACTCACCCCGTAGGGACTTTTATAATAAGAGACCTGCTGATTTGTAGTCGGGTACATGCCATCGTTAGGTTTTAGCGGCTAATGTCAAGGTGCTTCTTGAAAATCTTACGTGCTGGCTCAAGTTTTGATGATGTCCAAGTTAATTCCTTGTGCTTCTCCTCAACTACTTTGTCATGATCGTATCCTTCAGCAAAAGTAGGATGTGTTAGGCGTAGCTGTAACGCATTTTTAAGCTGTAAGTGAATGCGTTACGCTGGTGCTAACGCACCCTGCTGGGCTGAAATGCTATTGTACGTTAGCTCCATATTTCTTTTCAAGATAGTGAACTTCAGGATCATCTTCTCGTTGTCCTAAATCAATCCATCCGTGTTTGAGATAAAATCTCATTGCCACTCGATTAGTGGGACTGACGTTCAAACGGGCTGACTGACAACCTAGACTCTTGAAAAAATGAGCTGCGTGTTGATCCAATTGCTGACCAAAACCGTGACCTCGAAACTCTGAAGTCAGGTAAAACAAGTTGACGTAGCCAACACTTGAATCGTGTTTCCAGCGCGTCATCTCAATTTGCCCAATAATTTGCTCTCCTTTCCAAACGTGTACACAACTGTTCGGGATTTTTGTCATTCGCTGTCTCAGCCACTGCAAATATTCCTCAGCTCCGCTTCCATCCTCTTTATAAAACCGAGCGGCTGAACCAAAACTGCAAATGAAAGAGTCTGCTCTGAACTGAACGCATAAATCTTGCTCTTGCTCTAGATTAATAGGTTTGAACTCGAGTGTAGGAGATTGCAATATTGTTTCTCCAGGCTAAATTTGTACGTTGTTTCGGTAACGAACTGGCTGTAACGTCGCCTTTGCCAACATTGCTATAAATCTGAATATTCTGCATTGACAGACACCTTTCAAAGTACTGTCAACACCGATAATTCAAGCAGTCTAATTATGTATTAAGCGTTAGATCTGCTGGATAAGATTCTCACTAGTTTGCATATGTTAACCCAGCAAAAGTGATGGATAACACCTCTGATTCTGGGGTTATCTAGCATCTACCTGTGCCACGATCTTAACTAAGGCTTTGCGAAAACCTGATGGTGGGATAAGTAAGGGGTTAGGAAATTTTGCCTATCGCTCCCGCTGCTCCCCCACCTCAAAAAATTCCCCTATACAGTTGACGCCTGCTTAGTGCAGACCGTATTCTCAATCATTAAGCTGTCGTGCGCGGCAGCCTAGACCCGGAACTCATTGACTTAGCGCCGCCTGCAAGTGTGTCCAGCACAAACAGGCGACTAGTCCCCCGAAGCTGATGCGAGCAGTTCGGAGGCGTGGAGGCTAGTTTACCTCCCCTGCCGCCCCGATTGCACACAACCACGGGGCTGCTAGGAAAGTGAGTTCTGGTTTCCTAGTTCACACTACATAGGGACCAGAACCACATGTTTCAATCAAACGATTTGGGTGCTCAGCCGCCCACAGTTCCGCCTGCCCAAACTGGAAAGCGTAAACCCAGGCGAGAGAAGGTGACCAACGTGCTCTACGGCAGCTTAGAGGTACTCGACCGTACCATTAAGCATCTGCACACTCTCCACTATGCCGACCCCGATGACTGGAGCGACCCCATTCCCAGCGGTAAAGACAGTCAGTGGATGGCCGTGTTGATCAAGCATCTGCTGATTGAATAGATTTCCGCATTAGTTTGACGAGATTAAAGACGTGTATTCACTAGGTTAGTCACTGTGAGTGTAGCGAAGCAGTCTCGGTGGAGTAATTGCTCTACAGGATTGCTTCGCTGTCCTTGCAGTTATGAAGGCTGATCACAAGGTTTTAATCGTATCGTTTGGTAGGGCCGAGCACCTCACAATCGGCTCTTAGGGTCAAAGGTTGACCTGTCACAGTCAGCATTCCTGTTTCAGGTTTACTTTTGGTAAAGTATTGAGTGCTCTGAATGAAAGCATCCATCACGGAAAGCTGGGGGAAGCGTGGTCGCAGTTGACGAAATCTATTTCTTGCGGAATATCTGGTATCACGCCATGCCCAGCCATGAGCTGAAGCCAGGCAAAATGATGGCTAAGGTATTGCTCAATGAGCCGGTTCTGTTTGGTCGCACCAAGGGCGGTAAGGCATTTGCCATGCGAGACATTTGCCCACACCGGGCAGTGCCGCTGAGCTGTGGCTGGTTTGATGGAGAGCAGGTGCAGTGCTGCTATCATGGCTGGCGCTTTGCCTCCAACGGGCAGTGCACCGAGATTCCCTCGCTGATGGAAGATCAGCAGATGGATTTGAACCGCTTCAACGTGCAGTCTTACGAGGTTCGAGAGGTTCAGGGCAATATCTGGATTTATATGCCTGATCCTGATCGCAACAAAGCCAAGTCGTCAACCTTAGACGTGCCCCGAGTGCCAGGGTTTGCTGATGATGTGAAGCCCAACATCACCTACACCATGCGCTTTCCCTGCTACATCGACCATGCGGTAGTGGGCCTGATGGATCCGGCGCATTCGCCCTTCGTGCATCGCTCTTGGTGGTGGCGCGGCGGCGATCTCAACCCCGAAATTAAGTGGTTCGACCCTTCGCTCTTGGGCTTTACGATGCGGAAGCACCGAATGGGGAATATGGGCCGGGGTTACTGGCTAATTGGCGGCGTGCCCGACAACGAGATTATCTTCTACCTGCCGGGGGTGCGGACGGAGGAAACCACCACTGCCAAGTACCGAGCCGTGAACCTGACCACCGTAACGCCTCTGACCGACGATCAGACGGATGTAACCTTCGAGCTGTACTGGGATATTCCTTGGGGCAGCTTGCTGAAGCCGATTTTGCCCGCCATGATCTGCTCTTTCTTGGGGCAAGACCGGGATGTGGTGATCAAGCAGCAGGAAGGGCTGAAGTACGAGAAAGTGCTGCGGCTGATTAAAGACTCAGACACACCAGCGCGGTGGTACTACCAGCTTAAAAACGAGTATCGCCGCTCTCAAGAAGAGAATCGGGAGTTTGTCAGCCCAGTTAAAACTCAGCAGTTAAAGTGGCTAGCCTAACTAGCGACTTTGAGGCGACCTGCAAGGTTTCGATTATCATTCCAGCGTTGAACGAGGCGGCATATCTGGAGCGAACACTGCGGCACCTGAGCCTGCTGCAGCCGCCTGCCCATGAGGTGATCGTGGTAGATGGGGGCAGCCGGGATGAGACGGTTGCGATCGCACAAGCCTTAACTAAACAACCCGCACCCCACTTTCCCCTGCAAGTTATCTCCTCCGAGCAAGCAGGCCGCGCCATTCAAATGAACCTGGGCGCAGCCCAAGCCAGTGGCGACTACCTCTGCTTTCTTCACGCCGATACCTACGTGCCCGACGACTTAGTGAGCGTGATTGCACAGACCCTAGCCGATCCTGGTGTTTCCTGTGGCGGCTTCATCTCCATCATGTCGGGCAACCTAACGACCCGCTGGGGCGTGATCCTCAATAACTATCTCAAGACCTACTATGCGCCCCTACTGTTTCGGCCCCACCTGTTTTTTGGCAAGGGGCTGCGGCTGCTGTTTGGAGATCAGGTCATGTTTTGCCGCCGCGCCGACTTCCAAACCTGCAACGGCTTTGACCCAGCCCAGCCCATTCTAGAAGAAGCCGACCTATGCCTGAAGCTGTGCCGCTTGGGACGGATTCGCCAGGTCAATCGGGTCGTGCAAGCCTCTGATCGACGAGTAGCTGGGTGGGGACCGGTGAAGGCTAACGCCATTTACTTTATGGTGGGCTTTCTCTGGGGATTGGGCGTGCCGGGGGAGCGGCTGAAGCGGTTTTATGAGGATGTGAGGTGAGGGGGTAGCGGGTGGATGGGTAGGGAGGACGTGGGGACGCGAAGATGCAGAGAGGAATTCCTTTACCCTTTACCTTCTACCCTCTATCTTTACTCCTCTCTCTTCTCTCTTTAAACCAAAACCTTCGTCCCACTTCCCGCCCAAATTTTTTCCCAAATCGGCAGATCCTCGGGGCGGTCGATGTCGGGGAGGGGATCGAGGAAGGCGGTTGAGAGGTTGAGGTGGGATGCGATCGCAACCGTCTCCCCCAGCACCCGATCGCTTCCCCAAGAAATGCCTTTGAACAGTTCGGGGATGGTTCGCCGCAAACCAATCAGGTAATAGCCGCCATCTAGGGCTGGCCCCAGCACTAGATCGTGCTGTCGCAACAGTCGAAATGCTGCGGTAACTTGAGTGTCTCCGATGGCCGGACAATCGCTGCCGATGGCCAGAAGCCTTGCTCGACCGGCAGTAAAGCCTTGGTGAAAAGCAAAGGTCAACCGCTGGCCCAAATCTCCCTCGCATTGAGGTCGATAGGTAAGCTCATGACCTAACCAACTACGAATCTGGTGTAGGCTGCTGCCTGTGAAGTGAACCTCAAAACCGAGGCTGTGGTGTCGCCTCAGCTCCAAGCCCTGCCGAATCAGGTGTTCTGTCATAAGTCGTTGGATCTGGGCTGCGCCCTCTGGGCCTAAGTGCGGAATCAACCGAGTCTTGGTCTTTCCCGGCTGCGGATACCGGGTCAGGAGCATCAATCCATCCTTCGGGGCATTCGCGGGGGCCATAAAAGATCTTTTTGGGAAAGGTTTTTCCCTTTTAGTGTTTCGCGGCAGGCTGATTTAGCCAAGAAGCTTACGGAATAGATCTGTGGACAGAGAAAATTACAGAAATTGAGACATGAGCCACCCGATCGCCGGGGTTTGGCTGATGGGGCTGACCCATTGTCAGGCCGTCGCAAAAATCATGGCATCGTCTTGAAAAGCCTTGAATTCCAGGGCGTTGCCGCTGGGATCGCGGAGAAACATTGTCGCTTGTTCACCAGGTTTACCCTTGAAGCGAATGTAGGGCTCAATCACAAAGCGGGTTTGATGCTGCTTCAGCCGCTCCGCCAGCGTCTGCCATTCTGACATCGTCAAGATTACGCCCCAATGGCTTACCGGAACAGCATGACCGTCCACCGGATTAGTGGCCTCTGAAGTTTCATCAGCAGCGGTCAGGTGGGCGGTGATCTGGTGGCCGAACAGGTTGAAGTCGATCCAGCGCTCGTCGGTGCGGCCAATGGGACACCCTAGAACGGTTTCATAGAAGTGCCGGGTGGTGGTCAGATCGTGTACCGGAAAGGCAACGTGAAAAGGTCTGATTGTCATAAGTTGGGCGCGTATCTGAGGATTCCCTGATCATGCCCTAACCTCAGCCCAATCAGTAGGCTTCAGTTCGGTTACCTGCGTTCCCGCTTTGGCTCCACCTGCCTAGACTGAAGACAGCGTTGACTCAAGACAGTATTGGCGGGTAGAAACTATGATCCGACTCAAGCCGTGGCAGTGGGGAGTGCTGGTGTTGCCGATCGCAGCGGTGGTGGGCTTTGTCCTAATCGCTGCTGGGGCCCAGATTCATACCTGGGGCCTGAGCTGGATTTGGGCGGTATTTGTGCTGTTGCTGGTGGGCTGGCGCTGGCTGCTGGTGCGGTGGACCCAGCCGGCCTTTGCCCAGCTAGAGTCGGTGGTGGCAGAGGTTCAAGAGGAGCTAGAAGCGGCCACGGAAGAGGCTGTGCCCGTGGGGAGCCGGGCGATTCAGCAAGCCGAAGCGGCGCTGGAGCAGATTCTTCAGCAGGCTCAGGCCGATCCGCCCCTGTGGCAGGACTGGAATGTGTTTTGGCAGCGCTGCCGGGACGTGGTAATCGCAGTCTCCCGCGTCTACCATCCTGAAGTTAAATACCCGTTGCTCAACATCTATGTGCCTGAAGCTTACGGGCTGATGCGCGGCACCGTAGACGATCTAGATCAGTGGATGGAGAAGCTGACTCCCGTTTTAGGGCAGTTAACCGTCGGGCAGGCAGTAGAGGGCTACGAGGTGTACCAGCGGTTAGAACCGTCGGCCCGTAAGCTTTGGCAAGCCTGGAACTGGGCGCAGTGGGTGTTTAATCCGGCGGTGGCAGTGGCCCGGACGGTTTCGCAGCCCGCCAACAATCAGGCAACTCAGCAGCTCCTGGGCAACCTCAGCCAGCTCTTGCGAGAGGCAACCCTGCGGAACCTGTACCGGCAGGCGGTGGCGCTGTATGGAGGGAAAATGCCTGTAGCGGTGGAGCTGACGACAGCAAAAGCGACGTTGCCCCAAGCCAAAACGCAGACCCTGCGCGAGATTCTAGATCAGGCCGAACCCGTTAAGAAGGTAGAGCAAAAGCCCATCAACATCTTGCTAGTAGGCCGCACTGGGGCGGGCAAGAGCAGCCTGATCAATACTCTATTTGAAGCCGACCGAGCAGAGGTTGATGTGCTGCCCAGCACCGACCAGATCAAGAGCTACTACTGGCAGGGGGACAATGGCGAAACCCTTACCCTGTGGGATTCTCCTGGCTATGAGCAGGTCAGCCGCTCAGACTTTCGCGAGCAGGTGTTGGACTATGCTCACGAGGCCGATCTGCTGCTGCTGGCGACGCCTGCGCTTGACCCGGCCCTGCAAATGGACGTGGACTTTTTGCGAGATATGAAGATTGAGGTGGCGGATTTGCCTGCGATCGCAACCCTCACCCAGGTCGATCGCCTTCGCCCTCTGCGCGAGTGGGCTCCGCCCTACGACTGGCGCTGGGGTGAGCGGCCCAAAGAAAAGTCGATTCGCGAGGCGACCCAGTACCGCATTGAGCAGTTTGGGGACTATTGCGATCGCGTGCTGCCTATCGTCACCGCCGATGCCAAAGCCGGACGCACCGCCTGGAATGCCGATGCTTTGTCCTTGCTGCTAGTAGAGTCCCTTGATCCGGCCAAGCAGTTACGGTTAGCCCGCTTCTTGCGCAATCGTGAGGCCCGCATCGTCTCAGCCGCCAAAACCATTGACCACTACACCTTTCAAATGACCACCACCCAGGGAGTCGCCTCCCTGCTCAAAAGTCCCGTCCTGCAGTTCGTCGCTATCATGACAACCGGCAACCCCGCCCTGGGCTATGCTCTGGCTGAGCAAATTCCCATCGAGCAGCTGCCCACTGTCATCGGCAAGCTCCAGATGGCCTACGATCTAGCCCAGCTCCTTGGCCCCGAAAACGCCAAATTTGACCTGCTCGCCCTCTGGCCCGTACTGCTAGAAAATCCTGCCGCTCCAGACCGCAATGCCTGGGCCTTCGGCCATGCCCTTGTAGAATACTGGACCCAAGGTCTTAGCATCGATCAGCTTAGGACGCGCTTTAACCACTACCTGGAGCAAGCCGCGTAGGGGAGAGACACGAGGATGGTGGGTACGTGGATGATGCAGTCTATTCATATCTCCCCCATCTCCCCCATCTCCCCCATCTCCCCCATTTCCCCCATTTCCCCCATCTCCCCCATCTCCCCCATCTCCATTTCCCCGCATCCCCGCGTCCGTCTTCCTAGTCCTTTAAAGCAACTCCTTTGTATAGCGTTGTAGATACAGCGGGCAGCCCCTCAGGTACAAACCGCTCTACCGTCACCTGGTTAAAGTGCCGCTGCACCAACTCCTGAATATTGCGGTTCAGGTGGCAGCCATCGCCAATCACTTTTTGAATCGGCGTGAGCCGGTTTTGCCAGACCTGCACTTTAGGGTCTTCGTTCAGGCCATGCTCAACAAAGACAAACTTGCCGCCTGACCTGAGTACCCGGTAGATCTCGCTAAGGGCGTTATCCACTTTAGCAATGCTGCACAGTGTCCAAGTGCTGACCACATAGTCAAAGCTGTTGTCGACCATCGGCAGGTTTTCCCCATTGAGCACCCGATGTTCCACCGTTAATTCAGAGGCTGCAATTCGTTTTTGAGCCAGGGCATTCATGCCAGGATTGGCGTCGATGGTGATGATTTTATCGATGTGGCGCGGGTAGTAAGCCAGGTTTAGGCCTGTGCCAAAGCCAATCTCCAAAATATCTCCCGAAACCTCTGCCAAGACTGCCTGCCGATAGGGCGTCAACTTTTCATCAGACATGGCCCAATCCAACAGCCGAGGCAAGACCAGATTTGAGTAAAGTCCCATAGGTGCAATCCTTTTAGAGCGATTTCTTCAGGGCTAGGGTAAGACCATCAGCAATCGGCACCAAGCTAAGGCTAATCCGCTCATCCTGGTACAGCTTGTCATTCAAAGCGCGAATGGCGTTAGTGCGATTGTCCTGAGTGTCTGGATCAGCGACTCGACCCGACCAAAGCACATTATCGATTGCAATCAGCCCCCCAGGCCGCACGAGGTGTAGCGCCTGCTCGTAGTAGGTGTCATAGTTGCTCTTGTCGGCATCGATAAAGGCAAAGTCAAAAGTGCCAGACTCTCCCGCTGTAATCAGCCTGTCCAACGTTTCGGTGGCTGGTCCCAGCTTTAGATCAATCTTGTAATCGATACCTGCCTTTTGCCAAAACTGTCGGGCAATCGCCGTATACTCTTCACTTACATCGCAAGCAACGATTCTGCCTTGTGGCGGTAGGGCTAAAGCTACAGACAGAGCGCTATAGCCGGTAAAAACGCCTACCTCTAGCGTTTTGCGTGCGCCCATAAGCTGCACCAGTAGGGCCATGAACTGCCCTTGCTCTGGCGCAATCTGCATCTGTGCCATGGGGTGCTGTGCGGTTACCTGCCGCAGTTCCGCCAGAATGTCAGGCTCTCTTACAGAATGGCCTAGCAGATAGCGGTAGAGACGGTCATCCAGGCCGAAGGTCTGGTTGGACATAGCAACGGGGTGGAGGGGTTATCCCCATTATGCCGACTGTCCGGTAATGTATGGTCTCCTTACAAAGAGCGCTGATTCCATCTCGGGTGCGGTATACCTGAGTACAGCATAGCCGTTGACCCAGGGCAGCCTCGGCCAGACGTTTTGAGGAAAGGCCAATGGAAGAAGGGACTGTAGTGCAGGTCTCAGCCATGACTGGCTGGATCATTGGGGTGAGCTACCTCAAGGATCGAGGCTACCAGTGCTGGATCGTCAACCCTGATTTAGATGTGCTGAGCGACGGTACGTTTTACACCACCAGCAGTGCAGCGATGTCGGCGGGAAGAACCTTTGTAGAACGCTACCGATGAAACGCTACTGATAGAACCTATCGGTGAGCGCAGAGAACGCGTCTCATCTGCTCCATGTTGCCGGGCAGGTCGTAGCGCATAGCTTGCTCAATGAAGAGACCAGGAACGGGGATCAGCGGCTTGGCTGAGACCGAGTAGGTCAACAGCGTGCCCTCATGGAAGTCTTGCAGATCGAGGTCGGCGGCAAAGTGAGCAAAGGTGCCGCTCTCAAAGCGAAACTGAATGCGAGGGCGAGACGCTGCGCCCACGGCGTCATCGCACAGGCTCTCAAAAACTCGCAGGTAAATCTCGACCTGGGCCGTCAGCATCAAAAACCCTTTACGCCCCACCTGGTAGAGCCGCCGGTAGCGCTGGCTCGACGTTTTTACTGTCTCTAGCACTTCACTGTGGGTGATGTTGGGAAAAAATTGAGGCCAGCGGCTGTAGTTGGTCAGCTGAGGCCAGAGCCGCGTTTTATCAATGGGCACGTACATTTGTGCGGTTACGGCTCCGCCGCCATGAGGGCAGTATTGGGGATCAACTAAGACCTGACCCTTTAGTAGGGAGGCATGAGTTGCCAACGCTGGTTGGTCTAAGGCAAGGCCCGAAAGTCCCGTTCTGAACGTTTCTCTATCAGCACTAATGACCATCCGTTCTACTCCTATCTGCAGCAGGTGCCGTCACAACAAAATCCCATCGGGAATGACATTATTCTGGTTCAGGGAATTTACGGTTGCATTCTATGAGACCGTATTATCACTGTCCCTTTACAAACTTCCCTTCACAGTCGTGTTGAGGATGCATTGGCTTTACATCTTCAATTCCCATAAAAACCCAGGGTTCTCTTTCCTCATGTCACAATGAACACAAAGACCCTGAAATGGTTCCCAACTCTTTTGCTCTACGGGGTGATGCTATGTCCCGCCGCCTACGCCGCCTACAGCCTGCAACCCAGATCTTTCTGGGGCTGTTAGCTTTCACTACTGTGGTCTGGATTCTTCGAGGGCTGGGGATCTTAAGCTTTTTGCCGGGGGCTGTGATTTGGGTTTTGATCTTGCTGTGCTTTGGCACCGGCATTTTTAGCAGCCTGCAAAAAATGCGCTGAATCTTTTTTAGGGCAGACGGTCGTCTCGGCGGCGAATGGTAAAGGATTCGAACGACGGCGGTATCACAGTGCGTTGCATCTGCGGAGGAGCCTGTAGCGCCCGCTGTCGCCCCACGCTGATATTGACTTGACCACCAACTAACACCGCCAACAGGCCGCCATAAACCCAGGCCATAAGCAGGATTAGCAGGCCGAGGGTGCCAAAGGTCGCCTCGTAGGTTTGCAGGGGTTCGCTAGATCGCTGCCAAATGGCCAAAGCCCCTATCCAAAACGAGGCGGCGACCAAAGCACCGGGTAAGAGAGGGGTTCCCGGCAGCCAGCGGCTTGGCCCCAGATAGTAGAGGCCGGTAAACGTAGCGGTCAACACTCCCCAGGCCAATAGCCAGTAAAGCAGGCGTCGAAATATGGCTGCCCAGAGACTAAGGGAAGCCCCTGACTGCGCTGCTAGGTGAATCGAGCCGCTGCCCGCATAGGCCAGATGTAGGGTAAAGCCTGCTGTCAGCCCTAGCCCCAAGGCTAGTGCGATCGCAATCATCCGACCGCGCCAGCGCGATCGCCGCTGATTAATTGGAATCTGGTGGATCAGGTCGAGGGTTTTTAATAGGCCTTGCAAGGCTCCAGTTCCGGCCCACCAAGCCAGCAGCCCAGTCAAGATCAGCCACTGCTGCTGTCCAGTAGAGAGGCTGTCGGGCCAGGCTTCCTGGTTTGTTAGAGGGGCAACCGGCAAGACTTGGCTGAGGAGGCTACTCAAACCGCTGCGCCAGCTCGGCTGTATGAGCCCAGTGGCCAGTAGCAGTGCCAGACCGCCCAGCAGTAGCGCCAACAAGGTCAGGTAAGCGATCCCAGTGGTCAGGTTGGGCAAGCGGTACTTCCAGGTGTGGCGGACAACGTCCCGGAAAGTAGCCAGATTAAACAACCGGGCCAGGGAAAGTCTCAACTCGGGAAGTCTGGGAGGCGTTGGCGGCATGGGGAGATCCTAGTTCCCATATACCGGCAGCGTAAAGTAAAAACAGCTGCCGCTCTCGGGTTTAGAATCGACCCAGATTTGGCCGTAGTGAGCCCGAATGATGCGCTGGCAGAGGGCTAGACCCAGGCCATAGCCTTCCTTGTTCTCGTCCCGCTGGAGCCTGTAGCGTTCCTCGAAAATCTTGTCCTGGTTTTCGGGAGGAATGCCGGGACCAGTATCGTTGATAGTAATCTGCACTTTTTGAGTAGTGCGATGCAGGGCCAAGACCTCAATCCTGCCGCCTTCGGGCGTGTACTTGACAGCATTGTCAAGCAGGTTGACGACGACCCGGCGCACCTGCACGCTATCGGCATAGACCGTGGGCAGGTCTTGAGGAATATCAGTGACTACCTGCTGCTGCTTATCGGCAAACCGCCGTTGAAAAGAGTCCACTACTTCGAGGCAGAGGTCTTTTAGGTTCATTTCTTGAGGCTGGAGCTGCAGATCGACCGAGGCTCCTCTAGCAGCATTGAGAATGTCGGTGATCATCCGGTCAATGGCCCGGATTTGGGTTCTAGCATGCTTTAGCAGTTGGGCGGTTAGCGCAGGAGACAGGTTGATGCTGCGCTCACCTCGCGGAACGTGCCCCATTTCTAGGGTCTCTACAGCGATTGAGGCAGCGGTCAGCGGATTGCGCAGGTCATGAGCCAGCATGGCAATAATGCGGTTCTTAAACCGGAGCTGGGCTTCTAGTTCTTCCTTAGTCTGATTGAGCCGAAAAATCTCATCCGAGAGCTTCATGATTTCAGCTGAGTGGCTGATCTCGTTATTGAACTCTTCTAAATCAAGGCTGAGATCTGCTTGGCTGCCTTTTTTAACCGAAGTGTGAACGCCGTCAGTGGCTTCCCGATACCATCTGGGCCACCACATCTCTAGCTGGGGAATGATGTCTCTGCCGGCTAGCGTCTGCTGGGGCGAGGGCGATAGCTTGATCAGCGCTGGACTGGCAACCAGTTTGTAGTGCTCGGCCAGATAAGGCTGCTCTCCAACATCAACCACATCTAGGTGGAAGGAAAAGTGCTCTTCCAACCCTCTCATATAGTGACGAATTTGCTGGACATGCTCTGCAGAACCGGGCCGTTTGTCAATAAACAACAACAATTTGAGGGGCAGTTGGATGTCCTGCCGAATCCCGTTAACAGAGTCCTCCATGGAATCTCCTGGCTGCACAAACACGTCTTACCGCACTCCAGTTTTCTTAGCATAGACCAGCAGGGCAGCATCTATCTGAAATCCTCCTGTCTCTGGGTAGAGGATATTTCAGCTGCGATTCTTCATGATTAGGTCAGTTAGGCCGCAGTTCTAAAAGCTTAATTGCTTGAAAATCAGACCGAGATCTACGTGAGGGGCATCACTCTTAAGGCGGGTCTGTAATCAGCGCACACACAATCTGCAGCCAGTTCATCAGGTGGCACGTCGGGTTCCCTAGTACATAGGAAGATGCCATAAAACAGAATTGTCGAGGCTTTGCGAACTCATCCTTGCAAACGACTGAGTTATCAAGTTTTACACGAATGAGTTCAAAGAGTTATTACGGTGGCCCGTTTCTGTTTAGGGAAACTGTGTAGGTCTACTAAAGTGAGAATGGGCACTCATTTGGAAAGGCAATATCAATCATTCAGCTAGGTAGGCAAGGAGGGGTCAGTGAAATCTACTGTACATACTAAATCGGTTCGGCAGCCTTGGTTCGCGAAGTTAGCGCTGCGTAACTGCTCCTTGACTCCTCTTCTGGCGCTGAGTGCACTGATTTTAAGCGTGGTGCCGATGGCGGCAGGTCATGCAGCTTCCCCCCTCGAAGATAGTCGGCAAGAGGGTGAGTTACTAACTCAAGCCGGCAGTTCTGCAACTCCGACTCTTCCGGCCAATGGTTTGTATCTCTATGGTGAAGCACCAGAGGCAGATCAAATGGGCATGGGCTATATGGTGTTTGAATCTGTAGATCAGCGCTTAGTAGGCGCGCTCTACATGCCCAACTCATCTTTTGACTGTTTTCAGGGAGAGGTGCAGGGGCCTGAACTGGCGATGATGATTACTAACAGCTATACCCAAGAAACCTATCCTTTTGAGGTGGCTTTGGTGACGAACGATGCGATCGCATCTACCTCCAGCAGCACCCTCGCTCCTCTGACTCTAGAAGGCTTCCATCAGCTGCCCAACCTCAGTGAAAACGACGTGAGAATCCTTGAAACCTGTAAGGCCAACCTGCAGCAGTAGAGGTTTGGACTGTCTAGCAAGCGATATTCATTAGAACTCAAGCCCTGCACAAAGCTGTGTAGGGCTATCTATTTTCTGGAGTCGCAGCGAGGGGCTGACATCCCTTGAGACCCAGATTAGGATTGGTGCGGTAGGCATCTTGAGGCAGCCATACCGATATCTGAAACTGCTGATTAATAAAGTAAAGGTAGTCTACATCGGGGTAAAACTTCAGCCCCACTTTTAGATTAGAAAAATCGTCTTCACAGATTTCAAACCCAAATCGAACAACAATTTGGGCCGCTAAACACTCTGGTGTATCGGTAAACTCTCCGGCGGTTTCGCGCTCCTCGGCAAAGGTGGCTAAAAATCGGCTCAGCATGCGCGTCACTTTTTCCGGTGTGCCATTGCGGCTGGCATAGATAATGACAGGATTGTCTTCAACTAAAATGTGACAGGGGGTAGCCATATATCCAAATTCCTCATTTCCCTGACCGAAACCTCAGGCACCAGCGGGAGCAACAGTTTGCTTCCTAGTTATGATAAGTCCGTGAGGCATCTTCGCTGTCAAACTGGAGCAGATGGCAAAAACCTTGTTACCAGCTTGACTGCTAGTGTGTCCGCGCTATTCTATCCTGTAAGCCAGACTAGTTGATTCGGTGAGGCGTGAACGCAGCAGAACAGGCCAACAGTATTGAGTTTGCCAGCAAGATTGCCGCCGTTGTAAGCCTCTTTAAGGCGGCGTTTCCTGACCTGCGGGCTGACCTCAAGCCCTGGGCAAACGATGCCGAAACCCGCGAACTAGTTGACCCTGACTCGATTGATGTCGGGTTCCATTTTCCTGGGGTGAGCCGCCTATTTAGCTGTCGCAGCCTGCTGGTTCAGATTCGCTTTTATGAAGACCCCGAAACCCAGATGCGGCGCGTCATTGGCCTGGAAGTGGCAGGGTTTGACCACCGAGGCAAGCAGTGGACTCTATCAACCATCCACGACTGGACCTTTGCGGGCGATGAGGTGCCCGACAATACGGTTGGAGACCGGCTAAAGCAGTGCTGCCGGGAAGTTTTTGAAGTGTTTAACGGCCCGCCGAACCCGGCTTAGGAAAAGAGGATATGGATACCGAACAAGTTGGGCACTTGCTAGAGGCACTGGTCTTTGCGGCCGACAAGCACCGTGACCAGCGCCGCAAGGACCAGCAGGCGACGCCATACATTAATCACCCCATCGGTCTGGTGAGTATTCTTTGGCACGAAGCTGGCATTCATGATCCGATCGTGCTGATAGCAGCGCTACTGCACGACACGGTAGAAGACACCGACACTCAGTTCACTGACTTGAGCGATCGCTTTGGCAGCGAAGTGGAGCAGGTGGTGCGCCAAGTCACCGATGACAAGTCGCTGCCTAAAGATGTCCGCAAACAGCTCCAGATTGACCATGCGGCCAAGGTCAGCGATGCAGCAAAACTGGTTAAGCTGGCAGATAAAACCTACAATCTGCGCGACCTGGTCAAGTCGCCTCCGGCTGGCTGGTCGCTGGAGCGGCAGCGAGCATACTGCGAATGGGCCAAGCGTGTGGTGGATCAGATGCGAGGGGTGCACCCGACGCTGGAAGATCTGTTTGATGCCGCCTATGCAGACGCGATGGCCCGCAACCTGGTCTAGCCGCTTTGAGCTTTGCCTGAGGGCTGTGGCTTTGGGCTAAGATGGAGAACTGCACAGAACACTCTCTGCTTCCCTTCATTTAGAGCACCATGAGCAAAGGCACGCTGTTTGATAAGGTTTGGGATTTGCACACCGTTGGCACCCTGCCCTCTGGCCAGACCCAACTCTTCATTGGTCTGCATCTGGTGCATGAAGTGACAAGCCCTCAAGCCTTCGCCATGCTGCGGGAGCGGGGGCTTAAGGTGATGTTCCCAGAGCGCACGGTAGCCACTGTCGATCACATCGTGCCGACTGACAACCAGGCCCGTCCGTTTGTCGATACCTTGGCCGAGGAGATGATTCAGTCTCTAGAGCGCAACAGCCAGGAGCACAACATTGCCTTCTACAACATTGGCTCGGGCAGCCAGGGCATCGTCCACGTGATTGCCCCCGAGCAGGGGCTAACGCAGCCTGGTATGACGATTGCCTGCGGCGATAGTCATACGTCTACGCATGGGGCCTTTGGTGCGATCGCATTTGGCATCGGTACCAGCCAGGTGCGCGACGTGCTGGCCTCCCAAACTCTGGCCCTGGCCAAGCTCAAAGTGCGGCGCATCGAAGTCAACGGCACCCTGAAGTCGGGCGTGTATGCCAAAGATGTGATCCTCTACATCATCCGCAAGCTGGGCGTTAAAGGTGGTGTGGGCTTTGCCTACGAGTTTGCCGGAAACACCATTGAGCGGATGTCGATGGAGGAGCGCATGACCCTCTGCAATATGTCGATTGAGGGCGGGGCTCGCTGCGGCTACATCAACCCCGATGCCGTGACCTACGACTACTTACAGGGCCGCGACTTTGCCCCCAAAGCCGCCGAGTGGGACAAGGCCGTGACCTGGTGGAACAGCCTGCGCAGCGATGCCGATGCCCAGTACGACGATGTGGTTATGTTCAACGCCGAGGACATTGCCCCCACCGTGACCTGGGGCATCACCCCCGACCAGGGTATCGGCATTGATGAAGTCGTGCCCACCCCCGATCTGTTGGCCGAAAGCGATCGCGCTATTGCTGAAGAAGCCTACGTCTACATGGACCTGCAGCCCGGCAACCCGATCAAAGGCACCAAAATAGATGTCTGCTTTATCGGCAGCTGCACCAACGGTCGGATTAGCGATCTGAGAGAAGCGGCCAAAGTCGCCAAGGGTAGACAGGTGGCTGAGGGCATCAAAGCTTTTGTCGTGCCGGGTTCAGAGCGAGTTAAGCAGCAGGCTGAGGCCGAGGGCTTAGACCAAGTTTTTGAAGCGGCTGGCTTTGAGTGGCGCGATGCAGGCTGCTCTATGTGCCTAGCGATGAACCCCGACAAGCTTCAGGGCCGCGAAATTAGCGCCTCGTCTTCCAACCGCAACTTCAAAGGGCGGCAGGGGTCTGCCTCTGGCCGCACGCTGCTGATGAGTCCGGCGATGGTGGCTGCCGCTGCCGTTAGAGGGCAGGTTACCGATGTTCGAGACTTGCTCTAGTGAGTGTGTGCCTAATCTAAACTCCTAATTCCCCTGCCATCTGCCCCTAGTATTTTGCACTGGGGGCAGAGACTGTACCCCTGCAGATCCCCCACCCAAACACTCGAATTTAAACAGCCGAGCCTGCTTACAGCAGGCTTCTTAACCGAGGCTTTCCTTGGGCTTAACCCCTGAATGGGGTGCTCTTAATTTCTAGCCCCCACCATGTAGCTAGGTGCATTGCTGGCACTGTACCTAGCTCTAGGTGTGGGCTTTGCAACTTGAGGAAAAGCTCCAGGGCGCTGCACGTTCCATCTTGAGCGGCTTGCCTGCCAAACGCGTTATTTCAGAGAACTCAAGGTGGTGTGTGTGTCTGTAACCTCGCTCTTGACCGGTACGGCTGCTAATACGTCCACTCATCAGACCTTTGTTGAGCTGCTAGAGCAACTCTATCGGGAACGGGCTCTAGTGCCCTTTCCAGCCGGTCGAACCATTCCCTTGAAGGGAGAAGAAGTGCTGGTCGTTTGCCGGGGTGTGGTTCAGCTGTTCACCATTCAGCATGATGGTAGCGAGACACTGCTGGGTCTAGCGGGTCCCTCTATGCCGGTAGGCCTGCCGCTGACGGTGGTTGATCCCTACTGGGCTACCGCCCTGACAGATGTGGATGTTCTGCCCCTGCCGCTGGTTGAGATTGAGGCGTCCTCTATTTTGATGGCCGGCATCTTTCGCAATTTGACCCTGCGGCTGCAGCAGGCCGAAGCCTGGCTAGCCCTGTCTGGGAAGCGTTTGGTTGCCGACCGCCTCAGGCATTTGCTGCTGCTTCTGGCTAAGGATTTTGGCTACGTCGAACCCGAAGGGGTACGAATTCCAGTGCGGCTGACCCACCATCAGCTGGCGACCGCCATCGGCACCACCCGCGTAACAGTCACCCGCCTGCTCAAAGACTTTAAAGCTGAGGGCTGGATGACGATTGATCAGCGCAATATTGTGCTGCGGATGGATCAGCGCTTTCCCATCACCCACCAGCTGCATCCGCTCCACCGCGCCTAACAGATCGCGGCTTGACCCAGAAACTTATGCGGTTTTGAGCCGTCTATAGTCCTGCTAAGGTGCTTGACCGGAGCAGGAGATAGGGGCTATGGGGCTTGGTGATAGTTGCGATCGCATTTCTGAAAAATTTATCTCAATAAATTGGCTGGGCTGTTACCTCTGATACAGGGAACTCGCTTGACTGTCGGTAAATTTTTCATTTAAGGTACCTGTTTTTTTGACCGTTCACGGTTGAACAGGAGCTTAAACAATGCTTTTCTCTAGCCTTTACAATTCATTTCTAACTCGTCAAGTATTAGTAAATTTCAGATGAAAAGGGCAGGCAGGCAGACTGTATTTCGCTTTACTGGTTTTTATGAGCAGGCCCAAAGTTCTGTCAGCCTTGAAAGAAATTTGCCCCGCTCGAGATGAAATTTATAGGCTTCTCTTCAGATTGACATCAATTTAAAGAAAGCAAAATTGAGGGATAGTAAAGCGTCGCCTCAACAATGTTGTTGCGCTTTTTATCCGATCAACGAGTTTCATTAGTCCTCATTTCGACCTACAGAAATAACTGCTAGAGAGCAAAAACTGTTGCTCCTGAGAGAGGGTTTATGGTTTTCTGGTTGTTTAAACTGTTTGCGAAAACTGGTGATACTAATGGGACTCGCTAACCCATATGCGTCTGATGTCTCTGTAAATGCAGAGGCTTCACCTGAATTTCTTCACGCCCCAACATTTTAGAACGTGCGATTTTCAAGGAGATTTTGTAGCGATGACTGTAACAACTAGCAAACAGTTCGAACGAGTTTCTGCCTGCATTCAGCCCCTGCTAAGTCGGATTTATTCGGCAGACGTGGCTGAGCGCTTAATTGATGATATTTATACTTTAATGGAGCCCTGGTTATGCCCGTCCGGCCAGGAAAACTTAAAAAAATGGAGTCATAACAACGTCCTGCTAATCACCTATGGAGACAGCATTTGCAGCCAGGATGGCCGCAAACCTCTAAAGGTGCTAGGGGAGTTTTTAGAAACTTATGTGGAAGGGGCGATCACTGGGGTTCATATTTTGCCGTTCTTTCCCTATAGCTCGGATGACGGCTTTGCCGTGATTGATTATCTACAGGTCAATCCGGAGCTGGGAGACTGGGAAGATGTTAGACACATCGCTGACCACTTTAATCTGATGGTTGATTTGGTGATCAACCATATCTCCAGCGAGCACGAGTGGTTTCAGCAGTTCAAGCGAGGCGAAAAACCGGGCTGTGACTACTTCATTGATGTGGATGCAAGCAATGACTTGTCTCACGTTGTGCGCCCCCGCAGCTCGCCGCTGCTGACTAAAGTAGACACCACCAGTGGCCCTAAATACGTCTGGACAACGTTTAGCGAAGATCAGGTAGACGTTAACTTTGAAAATCCAGACGTGCTGCTGGAATATATCAAGATTATTCTGTTTTATATCAATGCTGGAGCTCGCTACATCCGGCTAGATGCGGTTGGCTTCCTCTGGAAGAAGCTATGCACAAACTGTATGCACCTGCCCGAAACCCATGCGGTAGTGCGCTTGCTGCGGGAAATGCTGCAGCTAATCGATCCGGGGATTGCGCTGATCACCGAAACCAACGTGCCGAATCGGGAGAACCTGAGCTACTTCGGCAACCGCAATGAAGCCCACATGATCTACAACTTCAGCCTGCCGCCGCTGCTGCTGAATGCGCTACTTCAGGGCAAGTCTGACCACCTGAAGACCTGGATGATGAGCATGCCGCCTGCCCCCATTGGCTGTGCTTACTTCAACTTTACGGCGTCTCACGACGGCATTGGAATGCGTCCGGCAGAGGGACTGCTGACTGATAACGAGCATCAGGAACTGCTGGCAACCATGAAGCGGCATGGTGGCCAAATCAGCATGCGCCGCCGCCCAGACGGCAGCGAGTCTCCTTACGAGATCAATATCTCCCTGTTTGATGCCCTTAAAGGCACGGTCAAAGGTGAGGATGAGTGGCAGATTGAGCGTTTTCTCTGCTCCCAAACCGTCATGATGTCGTTAGAGGGCATCCCGGCCTTCTATATTCACAGCCTATTAGCGACGCCTAACTATACAGAAGGCGTGAAGGAAACCGGACACAACCGCACGATCAACCGCTATAAGTGGGACTACGAAGATCTGCAGCAGAAGCTGAATGACCCCAACACGTCTCAGTCCATAGTGCTGCGGGAGCTGCGGCGGCTAATTCAGATTCGGCGGCGGCAGACCGCATTCCATCCGAATGCGACCCAGTACACGCTGCACCCGCGCAACACGGCCCTGTTTGCCTTTTGGCGGCAGAGCATAGCGCGGGATCAGAGCATTTTCTCGGTGCACAACCTGAGCAATCAGGTTCAAGACCTGCGGCTGTCTGAGCTCAATCTGGTCGGCACTGATGACTGGTATGACCTGATCAGCGGCACTCATATTGAAGACATCACTGCAATCTACCCATTGCAGCCTTACCAATCGGTTTGGATTACGAACAAAATCGACTCTGCCTTTGACGAAACCGTGCCCATTATTTTCTAGGGCTGGCTTGAGCTGCCTGCATGGGCGTAAGAAATTGCGCCCATGCTTGACGTTTGTAGCCAAGGTTTAAGCCGAAGCTGCGGGGTATTGAGTTCCCCAACAACATCTGCCTAAGGGGTTTCTATTGGCGGTAGGATGGTGTTTCGGGGGGTAGCGTCCTGTTGTTACGCCCCTGCTGTCAAGGAGGAAGCACCATGTCTCAGGTTAAGTCTGTTGCCGGGCGCGGTTTGCCGCTACGGGGCAATGATATCGATACCGATCGTATTATCCCGGCGCGATTTTTGCGCAGCGTAACCTTTGACGGCCTAGGAGAGCAGGTGTTTGCCGATGACCGGGCCCAGACCAAGGGCAGCCATCCCTTTGATCAGCCGCAGTATGCGGGGGCCAAGATTTTAGTGGTAAACCGTAACTTTGGCTGCGGCTCGTCGCGGGAGCATGCCCCCCAAGCGATTGCACGTTGGGGCATTCAAGCGCTGATCGGTGAGAGCTTTGCCGAGATTTTCTTTGGCAACTGTGTGGCGATGGGTATTCCCTGCCTGATGGCTACGCCTGAAGTGGTGAAAGTGCTGCAGGACGCTATCGAATCTAATCCTCAGGTCCAGCTGCAGGTGGATCTAGAGGAGATGGAGGTGCGCTGCGAAGAGTACGCGGCCCCCGTACAGATGGCAGCAGGCCCTCGGCAAATGTTTGTCAGCGGCACTTGGGATGCTTGCGGTCAGCTCGTGGCTCAGGGAGAAGCGGTCCGAGCGACTGCGGCCAAGCTGCCCTATATTCATTGGTAGGATTGGGCAGGGGTAAGAATAGGCACCCACGACTTCGCGATGACTTGTCCAATGACTATGAAGTAAATGTTAGCGGGAACTCTGTCTACTATGCCTGCATTGAGGAGGCGAGGAAGCAGTGGCTAACATCTGTTTACGGGGCTCTGGATTTGCACTGGCTGAAACGGTTTTTCGGTTTGAGCAGGGTTATCCTGGCTTGGCTCAAACTGTCCTGTCTTCCACGGCTGAATCGGCGGCTCAACGGCTGCTTAATTTAGTGCTGGAGCTGCGATCGCAAGATGGCGGCTGGCCTGCCGACTTGCCCCAAACCCCCGAGAATCTAGCACCCTACGTCAGCGAAGAGGTGGAGGAACTGCTAGGGGCCCTGAGCCGATCGGAGCCGCAAAAAACTCCTGAGACTGGCGGGCCAACAACCCAGCCCCAACTGCTGACGATTCTGATTCCCCAACTTCTCTGGGCCATTGCCAGCAGCGGCTATGAAATTATGCGGCTGTTGGAGGGGGTACAGGCTCGCCTACAGCAGCCTGAGGCCGCCGCTACCGTTGGGATTTTGCGGCTGGTGCCGGTGCTCTCCTGGCAGACCGGCCAGGGAGAACTGGCCGTTGATCTGGCTACCCAGAGCGTCCCCCAGGGGAAAGGGCTGCCGCTCGATGGAGCAGTGCAGCTGACCGAAGGAGATCTAGAGGGCAGCCTGCGGCCTGCATGGAGCTGGTTGTCCGAAATTACCCGGCAGGTCAGCCAACGGCACCCGGCTTTGCAGGATTTGCTGGAGTTGGGGTGCCCGGTGGAGGCGCTATCTCCTGGTTACGACTGGTGCTCTGGGCGGCTGAGCCTCAGCTTCTACTTAAATCTGGAAGAAACTGCTAATCATGCTCTGCTGCAATCGTCTACAGCCGCTTCCACGCTAGACGAGTTTGCCGTCGATGAGTCTAGCCCCTTGCTAGAGGCTCAATCTAAAGCCCTGCCGACTCAGCGGTTGGCGCTACCGCCGGAAGCGGCTCAGGGGGCGCTGGTGTGTTTGCCAAAACCAGGCGCTGCCCCTGAAGAGACCTTGGCTGCCTGGCTCACTCTTACCGACGAAGGCTGGATTCAGACGTTTTTGGGGGCGGTGGCGCGCGATCTTTTTTATCACAGGATGTTGGCGCTAACGGGGGCCGTCAAAATGCAGCCATCGGCTTTGGCCCTGGTGCAGGCAGCTTATGAAGCGGCTGGAGCCGTACAAGGGGCAGACGGCCTGTTTAAGCAGACGTTTGTGCATCAGCCAATGCTGCTGGCCGACCTTTGGCCCCGACTGCGCTGGTACTGGACGGGCACTCACCCGCTGGTGATGCAGCTGATGGGGGGAATGCCTGTGCAGTGGCTGCATCCGGGGTCAACCTGGCAGAGGGGCATGCTGTACCTGCAGCCGGTAGTGGCCCTGCCGCTAGAAGGCCAAGGTGGATGGCTCGATCTGGCAACTGGGCAGCTGCTGCCCGCACCCCCCGAGCCTGCGCCAACCACCACAATTTTGATGTTGCCGACCGCTGAACTAGGCTACCAGCCTTTGCCCATAACGACTTTGACTCATTGGGTTGAGACGCAGCTAGGGCAGCGATCGCACACCCTAATCGCCTGCCAACGCCCAATTGCCGTTGACCTGCACTGGCTGGATATGGCCCAGGCTCAGCAGCAGGCGCACCTAAATTTTTCTTGGCAGTTTGCCCTGCAGGCAGGTAGCTGAGCAATCTAGTATTCTCAAAGATGAGGGTAAATTGGTTAGCTTAAATCGCTCAATGAATGTTGCCTCAGAGTCTGCGCTTTATGTCTATGCAGTGTGTCGGCTGCCAGCAGCAGGGCTCACGCTGCCGCTAGGAATAGAGCGAGAGACAATTTTAGTCACGGTAGAGGAGATGGCTGCGATCGCAGAACCCGGCCTCGACCTGGCAGCTCTCCAGGCCGACGACCAGCGCCTCCTGACCGCTGTGCTGACCCATGATCGAGTGATCTGCGATCTGTTTAACCAGACGACGCTGCTGCCCCTGCGCTTTGGTATTCAGCTCGCGCCAGACAGCTTAGAGAAACACCTGCAGGACAATCTAGAGACTTACCGCCGCCGTTTAACAACCCTGGTTGATAAGGCAGAGTACCAGGTCAAGCTCACCCCTGCCGAGATTGCCCTGCCCCCACTGCCAGAGGGGCTCACTGGGCGAGACTATTTTTTGGCTAAGAAAAATCGCCTGCAGGAACAGGCTGTCGAACAGCAGCGTCAGCAGGATGAGCTAAACAGGTTGGTAGCCGACATTCAGGCTGCCTATCCCAAAATTCGAACTGGGGAATCTGACGAAGGCATCCCCCGCCTATATTTGCTGCTAGGGAAAGATCAGGCCCAGCCCCTGCTGCAGGCTGCAGAAAGCTGGCAGCGGCAAAGCCCTCATTGGCAAATTGCCCTCAGCGAGGCATTACCCCCTTACCATTTCGTATCGTGAACGGGCTTGACTCTTCAGCACGCTGGACTGTGTAGGCTAGGGGTATGTCCCCATTGAGTAAAAGACAATGACAACTCTTAACCTGACCGTTCCCGATATGGCCTGCGGTGCCTGTGTTGATACGATTACCCAGGCAGTGAAATCTTTAGATGCCGATGCGGCCATTGCTGCCGACACCAAGACAAAGGCTGTGAACATCACCACCAGCGCCGACGCCAACACGGTGACTCAGGCGATTACCGATGCGGGGTATACGGTTAACGCCTGATTTTGCCCTGCCTATGGTTAAACCCCCGTAGAGACGCGATGAGTCACGTCTCTACGGGGGTGTTGTGACTTTGGGGCAGATCGGATTAGGCGCAGGCCATTAGCTGATCGACCTGTTTAGCCGTCTCAAAGAAATAGGCCGCATTGTCTTCGGGGGTGCCGGGTAAAATGCCGTGGCCCAGGTTGAGAATGTGGCCTCGGTTGCCTGCCTTACGGATGGTGTCGAGAATGCGATCGCGAATAAACGGCTTGGCCCCAAACAGCGCTGCCGGGTCTACGTTGCCCTGCACACCGATATCGGGTCCGAGGCGGCGACGGGCATCGGCCATGTCTACCGTCCAGTCAACGCTGACGATGTCTACGCCAGACTCGCCCATCAGCTCCAGCACGCCAGCGCTGCCGCTGATGTAGAGGATCATTGGGGTGTCGGGGTGGGTGGCCTTGACCTGCTGCACGACCCGTTGTTGGTAGGGTAGGGCAAAGGTGCGATAGTCCATCGGGCTCAGCTGCCCGGCCCAGGAGTCGAACATTTGCACGACCTGTGCGCCGCAGTCGATCTGGTAGCGCACGTAGGCAGCGATGTTGTCGGCCAGTTTGCCCAACAGCGTGTGCAGCATGTCAGGCTCGGAAAACGCCATGCCCTTGATCACGGAGTAGGTCTTAGAGCCCTTGCCCTCAACGGCATAAGCGGCCAGCGTCCAGGGAGCGCCGACAAAGCCCAGCACAGCAGCTTCGTTGCCGACTTCTTGGCGCAGGGTTTGCAGAATGGTGCGAATGTAAGGCAGCGACTCTTCTGGATCTAATGTCCGTACTTGGTCAATCTGCTCGCGGGTGCGGATAGCCGGTTCAATGATCGGTCCCTTGCTCTCGATGATGTCGAAGGGAATGCCCATGCCTGTGAGCGGCGTGAGAATATCGGAGAAGAGAATCACGCCATCGGGCTTAAAGGCACGCCAAGGCTGCAAGGAAATTTCAATTGCCAGGTCAGCATTCTCAGAACGCTCCCGGAAAGACGGATATTTGTCCCGCAGGTCGCGGTAAACCTTCATATAGCGTCCGGCCTGCCGCATCATCCAAACGGGCGGGCGATCTAGGGGTTCTTTGCGAGCTGCTCTGAGTAAATAGGGCACCTGGTCAAGTCCGGTCATTGAAGCGTCACCACGTTGTTGCTAAACAGTCTTTAAGCGCAATGGCTAGCTTATCATTCTGCGATTCTTTAATTGGGGGGCTCCTGCCGCTTTGGCCTGGATCAGCGCCTTAGAAGGGAGCCGCTTCACCGTAGAATTAAAGTCTATGAATTGGTTGACGGGACATTGGTGGGATCAATGGAAATTGTGAATTTTTTTGAAACGCTTGCCGGCAAGTGGTTCTCCCAGCGCACCACCCACTATTTGGCGACCCAAACTTCTAAGGCAGGGCAATCTAACTTGATGATTGAGTTCCTGCCGCACATCAACGCGGCAGTGATGAAATTATGTGAAGAACTGGGGCAAGACTCAGCCCAAGCGGCGTGCGGCCTCCGCATTAACCAAGACAGCCGCATTGATGGAGAAACTCAGTCGGTGCAGACGGCTGCCCTGATGGTGGCCCTGCAGCCGAGTGATGACCAGTCGGGGGTGCTGCTGCAAAAGACGGAAGGGGCTGACCAAGGTTCGGTAGGCCACTACACCCTAGCCGATGAGGTGATGACCATTGCGATCGCAGCCCCCGGCGGACAAGTTGAAGAACGGCTCTGGTTCGCTAATCCCAATGTGCGGATGCGAACCAGCGTTTTGCAAGGACCAGAGGGTGTTAAGCTGACCTCCTTTTGCTCCGAAATTCGCTTAGGCGTCAGCCGTCCCCCCGAGGAGTAGCTGTCATCGAGGTTTGAGGTGAGTGCCTTGACCGTGCATTCCTGACCTTCTGGCTGTAACCTGTCAGGGATGAGAACGGTACAATGCCGAAACTGACACCGTCGAGACCATGCAGACTACCGCCCCCAACTTCGCGCTCGAACCCACTTCCAGCCCTGCTCAGCCGCTGTCGATTCGACCTGAAGAAGGGCTCACCCTGGAAGTTTCGGTGACCAATCCCTCGAGTCGCGTAGACTACTTTCGGCTGATCTGCACCAACTGGCCTGAAGAAGGCCTCTCGGTAATTTATCCAAGAATGGCCAGAAGTCCCCAGCTAGGCGCAGCCGACTGCCTAACGCTAGAACCTGGTGGGCAGGGCACGATCCTGCTGTCGCTGGTGCCGCCCTTAAACTTGCGGGCCGGTCGCTATGTGCCAACGGTGCGGCTAGTCTCCGCCAACAATCCCGATTTGGCCCTGATGGAGCGAATCCACCTCCAGGTGGAGCCTCGCTATGGGCTGTATGTTGAACCGGCTGCTTCGAAGGCTGTGCCCCCGGCGGTAGAGAAGCGGGGCTGGCCGCTGCTTCTAGGACTCTTGACAGGGTTAGGGCTGCTGGGTGGACTGCTCCTATGGCTGCTCCTACGCTCTCCAGCTGACCCCCAAATCGTTGAGTTTTACCCTGAGCGATCGGACTATGCTGCGGCTGACCAAGCAGTAGCCGAGGTGGGCTGGCAAATCGCTCACACCGATCAGATTGCAGCTCTCAAACTGACTGGCTACGACCCAAGGGGCAAGATTGTTAGTGGTCCTATTACTTACGATTTGTCCCAAGCCCTGCCTTCGGAGCTGCAGCCCTTCTGCAACGAGGTGGCGCAGATTTTGAACTGCCGCAATGTACCAACCGAGGTGCGGCAGCCAGGAGAATACGTGTTTGAGCTGGTGCTGCTGCCTAAGTCGCCGCTCACTCAGGAGGCCCAGAGTAAAACCAGCAGCCTAGTCTCAATTCAGGGAACGCCGCTGCCAGCGGTGGTGGAACTGGTGCCTGATCAGGTGATCTACTCCGAACAGGGAGCAACCCCAGCCTCAAACGGAGCCAATTTCGCGCCACCTGTAACGGAGGCGGGGGTGAGCCTAAGCTGGGAGGTCATGGCCCCTGCGGGCTTGCGAGATCTGCTGCTGGTGGTGCGGCAGGAAGATGGCACGGTATTGGGCGGTCGGCGCTATTCTCTGCGCAACCCCGCTGACTTGACCGCCCTGACCCTGCCCAAAGATTTGCAGCCGTTTTGCCAGCTAGGTGCAACGCTCGTGTGCCAAAACGTCCCCACTGGAATTGCGGAGGTGGGTCGCTATACCTTTGAGCTGACGCCAGTGCCGCTAGGCCAGCCAGGGACTGCACCGACGCCTGCCCGCACAGAACTTGTGCAGATTGAGCCGCGTTCGGTGCGAATTGCCGCCTTTCGGATCAATGGTCGCGATGCTCAGCCCCGCTACGTGATTCCAGTGGAGCTGGGGCAGCCAGTGCCAGGACTGACTCTGTCGTGGGAGATCGAGGGGGGCGAAACGGCTCGGGCTGTGCTGCTGCCTTCGCCGGGAACGGTGCCGTTGCAGGGCAGTGTGCCGCTGCCGATCAATCCGGCAGGAGAAACTACGCTGGCGCTGCAGGTAAGCAACGGCACTGGCGAACCCATCACCCGCTCGGTAACGATTGCCACTTATGACCCAAGTCCGGGTGAAGGGGCAGCGGCAGCAGCAGCGGCTCAGGCCGCCCAAGCAGCAGCAGCGGCAGCTCAGGCCGTTCAGTCTAGCCAAGCCAGAAGCCGTCAGGCCCAGCCAGCGAGTGCTGCCCCAACTGCCCCCCTGCCAGCGCCAACCGAGGCTGAACGGCTCAGTCCGGCGGAAGCGCCCCCCAGACTGGATTAGCAGATCGATAAACGCCTAGAAAAAAGCAGCTCAGGGCCGCCATCTGCACGATGTGGTAGATGTCTACGGGGCTAAAGGCCCCAAACCCTGCTTTAGGCAACGCCAGGATTCCCACTGCCAGGGCTGAGACGCCTACCCCTGCCACCATCCAGTGGCTGCCCGTCTGCCGTTGGGGCAGCCCCCAGCCCAGGTGCAAACCCAGAATCAAGAGCATGGCCAGGAGATAGTCTGCCACGACATAGGCAAAGTCCAGCCGCAGGGTAATGGCATAGAGGTAGGTCAGCAGCTTGGTAGCAGCTAGCAGCGTGATCCACCGCTGCAGCTTGGGTTTCACCGTGGCCTGAGCGGTGGCGACCAAGATGAGAAAGCTGCAGATACCCATCGCATAGGTCAGTACTGCCCAGAGCCCTCGCTGAACCGGGTAGGGGATTTGAGCGGCGAAGCCGTGATAGGTGCCGCCCAGCAGAGAGGCCAGACTGACACAAATAAAAGCTGCTGCCCAAAACCGCTCAATCCGGTTAAAGCGCAGCAGACAAATGGCAAAGAGGGCGGTTTCGAGTGCGATCGCATAATCCGTCAACGTTGTAATCGGTTCTGTCACAGCCTCGAAACCACCTTCCCCTAAACTCTAAACCCTACCGCTCCAATAGCGGAGCAAACTCAGCTTTAGGAATCACCCCATGAATACCTTTAACAATGTCCACCACCTGAGACACCTCAAAGTCGATATTGGCACTGCCGTAGAGCAGAGCATCGGCCTTGGTCAGGCCATACTTCTCGTTGACGATCCGCAGGTATTCACGGACAGAGGCTTTCATAGCTTCGTCCAAGTCACGGTCTAGGCCAACCGCTAGCCAGGCATCTTCTGTTTCACCCATGGGGTTAGTCAGCGCCATGTCTTTGTGGACAATCAGCTCAAAGGTCGGCGTCAGCGAGCACTCAATAGCAGTGAGGGCTACTTCGCCGTTGCCCTGGGCGCAGTGGGGGTCGCCGGTATAAAACAGCGCACCGGGCACCTGCACCGGTACATACAGGCTGCTGTTTCGGCCCAGGTACTTAATGTCAATGTTGCCGCCATAGACCCCTGGAGGCACGGAGTTAACTGCATCTTCAGGATTAGCTGGAACGATACCCATGATGCCCATAAAGGGCTTCAGAGGAATCTCTAGGTTGGGCAGACCGTTGGTGGGCTTGAAAATACCAATTTCCTTGCTGGTTTCCAGGGGAACGACTTTGGTGTAAATCGGTGCATCGTTTTCGGGATACTCGCCAGGGAGCGAGCCTCGCCCGTGACGGTTGGAGATGACGCCGTAGGGCACCCGATACTCGATGTCCAGAGTCTTGATCTCTAGCACGTCTCCCGGTTCTGCGCCTTCGATGTAGATTGGCCCAGTAATGACGTGGGGTCCTGGCCCAGTCTTGGTAACCTGAGCTTTGATCGTCATCTGGTCGGCCAGAATGTCAGCCTCCTTGATGCCGCCTTTGGTCAAAAACTCGACGGTGTCGCCCTGGTCAGCCAAAATCCCTTCGTGGGAGACGGTGTCGACCTTAATGCGATCGCCCGATTTAATAGTCAAAATTGGGACACTGTCGGGCTTAAACAGCTCTCCCCAAATCACGTTTTCAGGGGTGGAGGGAACATAAATTACCTCAGCCGCCGTGGCTTTGTGTAGCCCAATGAAGCTTAGAGCAATTACCCCCAAGGCAACGCAGGCCCCAGTCAGAAATTGTCGCCGGGAGCGACTCAAAAACTTTTTCGGCAGTAAGGAAAAATAGGCGCTCAATCGTCCAGTCCAAGGCTGTCCCATAGTTTTTGGAAGAAACACATCAAGATTGTACGCTGGCTTGAAACGGCGTTGAACCTATCAAGATGGGATCAGTTAAGGTTCTTTAGGGACTTGGTGGTGTAGCAAATTTTACAAGCAGGCTCATCGGCCACGAATTGTAGTTCTGCTGAACTGCTAACTTGAAAGCTAATGGACGGGCGAAGCAGTCCCGTGGCAACCGTAAAACGAATAAAGCCAAAGCTTCAAACGGCCAACTTCGACTAGCCCTGAGCTATCTCATTCTCAGTTCGGGCAGCACGTCTACCGGAGCAGTGCTGCCGTAGGCAGACTCTAGCTGTTCCAGAGAGAGGTCTTGCAAGATCAGTAAATCTAGCGGTTCCTCACTCAGGTATTGGCCATAGGTCGCGCTGAGGTAGGGCTCATAGTCACTTTGTTGGGCGATAAAGCGCTGCATAAAAGCGAGGCTGAGAGCGCGAGTGTAGGCAGCAGCCAAGCTGGAGTTTGCCTCGGTTAGCCCCGGCAGCAAGACTAAGCCGCCAGCCGAACTTGAGGCGTCCGCTGGCTGGGCGGCTGTTTGTAGCGCTAGGAATTTGTCAGGACTGTTGAGCCAGAGAAAAGGGTGAATCTGCTCGGAAATAGCGGGGGTTAGAAGGTCGTCGGTGCCGCCAATCAGCAGCACTGGCACCTCGATGTTGCCAACTTCCTCAGGGCCAAAAATAGCGCTAGCGAGGGGGTTGATAGCGACGACAGCTCCAATGCGAGGGTCGAGCAGCGTCGCGTCGGTGGTCGGCAGTTCCAGGGCCTGACACTGAAGCAGCAGCGACAGATTGAGCACATAGCCATCGGCTGAGCAAACGGTGTCAAGCCGGGAGCGGCTGATGTTTGCGCCAGCAACGGCTAGAGCCGTATAGCCTCCCACGTAATCGCCGATGATGCCCACCTGCTCTAAGTTCAAGTCAAGGGTGGGTTGGGTAGTCTCCCAGGTTTCTAGAAAGTCTAAGGTGGCGGTAATGTTTCGAGGTTGGTTTAGAAAGTCGGCGGGCGATAGTTCTGCGTTGAGGCGATTTTCGAGTGCGGTGCGGCCCGTAGCTGCAGTACGGGGAGGGTTGGCAATAACGACAGCCATGCCGTAGGAGGCCAGCCCATTGGCCAATGATTCGTACTCGTTCAGAGTGGCTCCTTGGCTGGGCGCGATCGCAACTACAGGCAAGGGCGAGGGAGCCCCTTCTGGCAGGTATAGATCGGCTGGAAAGCTGTCAGCAGAAGTAACCGTGAGCTGCTGTCGTTGGGGCCGGTAGGGGCCAGGTTGGCTCAGGTCGCGCCAAGAACTAGGGGCAGCGGCGGCAGCTTCTTGGTTAGACTGGGTTGCGATCGCAGCCAAAGCACTCTCTCGATATTCCCTAAAGACCGCCAGCGCCTGCATGAAAAACAGCGCCTCGCGGGTATTGAGCCGCATATTGGTGGGATAGTTTTGCAGAAATCCCAGAACCGTAAACCCCTCAGGGGCCTGGGCAGTGGCAATCAGAGAGGCGCGAATAGCCCGGAATCCGTTATTGCCGGTCTCAGTTTGAAAAATGTTGCCCAGCCGCTGCAGAAACGAGCTGCCCAGAGGCGTGTAGCTGAGGTTGCCAATCGTGAGCGAGTCGATTGGGTAAGCCTGGGTCAGCACAGCTCTAAATTCCTGCAGCTGCTCATCTCCAATGAAGGGCGCATAGCGAGCCAGATCGCCCGTCAGTTCTCCCTCTAGGGCAAAGGTTGTGAGCGACTCCACACTGATCGACTGCAGCAACGGCCCCACGGCAAAGACAATTCTCTCGGCACTCAATGCAGGCCTAATGCTTAGGCAGGCTGCTAACAGCCCCACTCCCCACAAGCATCCTCGAGACAGCCATTGGGAACCCATATGCGCGTAGATTTGCCCTGGCTAAAAGACATTTGCATTTTAAGAAGGATTCCGTCGGCTGACTACGCTTCCATCACAAAAATGCCGGGAAGCTGCCGGTACTGCTCGTTTCTATCAAGGCCGTAGCCCACAATGAAGCGATCGGGAATGGTCAGGCCCAGATAGTCAATGGTAATCGCCACCTGCCGTCGAGAGGGCTTATCCAGTAAGGAGCAAAGCTTAAGTGAGGCAGGGCCGCAGGCGGCTAGGTTTGCCAGGGCCACCGAGGTAGAGCGCCCGGTATCGACAATGTCTTCGACCAAAATTACGTCTTGGCCTGCAACCAGATCTGGCGGCAAGTCCATCAGTACCTTGACGTTCCCTGAACTGTTTGTAGCTGCGCCATAGCTAGACAGGCGAATCAGCTCGACCCGCTGAATGGGAGTTTGCATTTGGCGAATCAGGTCGGACAAAAAGATAAAGGCCCCTTTAAGCACGCCGACCACTACAGGAGATTTGCCAGCATAGTCTTGGTCTAGGGTTTGGGCTAGGCGAGCGACGGTATCAGCAATTTCGGCCTGGGAAATCAAGGGGACGAGTGTGCTCATCAGTGGGTAGCCAGAACTGGCGCGAGTAATCCAGTGCAGAATATGCGCCATGCTACCCCATCTGCAGGGAGTGCGCCTTGGCGGAGCAGGATTGCTGACTACGCCCCAAAGGGCTCAGCGGGTGAGCTGTGGCAGCACCTTTTCCCCAAAGTCGTGAATGAACTGCTCCTGCTGTCGGTTGACGTTGTGCAAAATCAGCTCGTCAAAGCCTAGCTCAATGTCTTTTTGCAGCCACTCAATATGCTGCTGTGGGTCGGCAGAGACGCGAACTTTTTGAGCCACTTCTTCAAGCGTGACCATCTCGCTTAGGCCGTCAAACTGCTCTGGCGTGTGCAGCTCTGACAGCACAGGGCTAGGAAAGATGTTGTTGCGCCACTGATGATGGGCTCCTTGAAGCGCGGCTTCCTCGGTGTGGTCGTAGGAGAGCTGCACTTTGAGAATCATAGGTTTACCTTCGCCGCCACCGCGCCGGAAGGCTTCGACCACCTCTTTTAGCATCTCGGGAGGATGGGAGACGGTGATTAGGCCATCGGCCCAGCCGCCAACCCATTCGGCAGTTTTGGGGGTAATGGCAGCGCCGATGATGGGCGGGAAATAGTCTGGGCGCGTGTAGAGTTTGGTTTCCTGTACGCTCACATGCCCCCGATGGTTGACGGTTTCGCCTGCCCAGAGCGCCCGCATAATGTCAACACATTCCTTGAGGCGTTCGTTGCGATCGCGTTTACTCGGCCATTGAGTACCGGTAATTTTCTCGTTCAGGGCTTGGCCGCTGCCCACCGTAATCCAAAAGCGGCGGGGAAACATTTCCATCAGCGTGGCAGCAGCCTGGGCGATGATGGCAGGGTGATAGCGCTGGCCGGGGGCATTGACCACCCGAAATTCTAGACTGGGTGCAGCCTGCATTGCTGCTCCTAGCCAGGACCAGGCAAAGCCGCTCTGGCCCTGGTCTTCACTCCAGGGGTAGAAGTGGTCGGAGGAAAGGCAGCGGGTAAAGCCTGCCTGTTCTGCTAGCTGCACCCACTGGAGCAGCTGGCTGGGCGGAAACTGTTCGTGGGAGGCGTGGTAGCCGATGTTGACCATGGTGAGAGGGGTGAGGGGGTGAATGGGTAGGGGGGAGATGATGTGGATGGATGGGGGGTCGGCTGTGACTTGTCCTTACTTTGGGTTAGGGTTGGCGTTTGACTTTGAACCAGCGGTAGCCGTAGGGGGAGAGGGAGATAGAGTGGTCGCTAACAGGGTCGTAGGTGCGATCGCTAAAGAAATCGACCAGGTGACTGAGGTGGTTAGCCTTTAGCGTGGCGGTACAGGGTTTGCCCGAGAGGTTGTGGACTGCCAGCATGGCTTTGTCCTTTTGGTAGCAGCAGTGGGCAAACACGCAAGGCTCATCGGCTTCGATCACCTCGGGCTGTCCCCAGCCAAATTCCATTGCCTGCTTTCGCATTCGCGTTGCTCGCTCGATCCAGTTCAGCAGCGAGTTGGGGTCAAGCTGTTGGCAGGCCACATTCACCTGCTGGTAGCCGTAATCCCCGCTGCTGATCATGGGGCTGGCAAGCTGATCTGCTGAGCCTGTGGAGAAGCCGCCATTTTCCTCATTTGCCCACTGCATGGGGGTGCGGACGCTGCCGCGGCCCTGGAGGGAGAGATCGTCGCCCATGCCGATTTCTTCGCCGTAGCGCAGCATGGGAATACCGGGCAGGCTAAACAGCAGGCTGTAGATCAGCTCCAGGCGACGGCGGTCATTTTCCACCATCGGCGGCAGGCGGCGGCGAATGCCCCGGCCATAGATTTGCATATTTTCTTGGGGGGCAAAGACTTTAAAGATCTCCTGCCGTTCCGCCTCAGTGAGCTGGTCTAGGGTGAGCTCATCGTGGTGCCGCACAAAGTTGAGCCAATGGGCATCGGCAGGAATCTCTGGCAGGAGCTTAAAGCCCTCCTTCAGGGTATTGGCATCTTCTCGGGCCAGCGCTAGAAACATGTACTGGTTTAGCAGGAAGTTAAACAGCACGTGCATGCGATCGCCTTCCCCGAAGAACATGGGGATTTTTTCGGGGGGTTCGTTGGCCTCGGCCAGCAGAATGGCGTCGCTGCAGCGGTTGGTGACAAAGGAGCGCATCTCCTTGTAGAAGCCTTTGAGCTTTTCAGGCTCGACGTCTTCTAGCCCTGGGGTTTCTAGCATGTAGGGAGCCGCATCAATGCGAAACCCAGAAACGCCTAGAGCCAGCCAAAAGCCCATGATCTTGCAAATCTCTTCCCGCACCTCAGGGTTGGTGAAGTTCAGGTCTGGCTGCTCTTTATAGAAGTGGTGCAGATAATAGGCTTGAGCGGCTTCGTCATATTCCCAAATGCTGTCTTCGACGCCTGGAAAGGCAACATCCTTCTGCGCAACTTTGTCTGGGTCGGGGGGCGTATCCACCCAGATGTAGTAGTTGCGGTAGGGGGAATTGGGGTCGGAGCGAGACGACTGAAACCAGGGGTGCTCGACCGATGTGTGGTTGATCACCATATCGATTAGCACCCGGATGCCTCGCTCCTTGGCCTGCACCATGAATTCTCCAAAGTCGCCCAGCGTGCCCAGCCGGGGACTGACGTTGTAGTAATCCATTACGTCGTACCCATTGTCGCGATTGGGCGATGGGTAAAAGGGCAGCAGCCATAGACAGGTTGTTCCTAGGCTGGCAATGTAGTCTAGCTTTTGCGTTAACCCTGGAAAATCGCCAATGCCGTCGCCGTTGCTGTCAAAAAAGGTTTCGACATTCAAAGAATAAAAGATCGCGTTTTTGTACCAGTGTGTTCGCATAACAGTCAGGCAAAAATTGCCCACTCCCTTCTAGTTAACTGGTAGGGTGGGCACGGCCCACCGCCTCAAGAAAAGTTGGCGCTGCAGCGGGTTAACCGACTGAAGGTTAACTAACGGCAAAAGCAATTGTGCTCAGCAGCGCGTTCTCGGCCTGCCGCGAGTCTAAACGGCTGTGCTGCACCACAATCGGCACATCTGATTGAATGACGCTGGCATACTCAGTGCCTAGAGGCACCGGCTCAGGGTCTTTCAAATCGTTAAACCGTACGTGCTTCGTTCGCCTAGCGGGGACAGTCACCGGGTAGGGGCCAACCGGTTCACGATCGCTAAAATAAATCGTGATCTCAACATGGGCTTCCTGATCTGAAGTATTCAGCAGGCAGGCAGTTTCATGGCTAACAAATTCTTGCCCCTCACCTGTACTTCCGGCAGGAATGTATCCCTCAGCGATGGCCCAACAGGTTTTTCCAATAGGTGGATTCATAATTGATAGGCTGAAGCAGAGGAATGATCTCAGTTCATGACGATATCTGGAACGGGATTTGACCCGTTACTCTGTTGAGAGGCTACCGAGTTCAACCTTATTTTCCTTCTGCCCAAAGATTCACTCTCCGGTTCACGGCAGTCTACTAATAGATAGAGGTTCTTTGTTTCTGCTATGTCCTCTGTGTCGCTCAATCCTACGCTGGCCCGCATTGATCTGTACCCGGTTAAGTCTTTTGACGGTACAGCTGTGCCGCAGGCCGAGATCTTGCCCGGTGGGTCGCTGAAGTGCGATCGCAGGTTTGCCCTCTTTGACAGCCAAGGCCATTTCGTCAACGGCAAGCGCGATGCCCGCATTCATCAGCTCCGGGCTCTGTTTTCTGAAGACTGCACCAGACTGACGCTCTGGATTGACGGCAGTGATGAGAAAACCACCTTTGATCTAACTCAGCCTTGGGACGAGCTAGAAAGCTGGCTCAGTAGTTATTTCCAACAGCCTGTTACTCTGCAGGAAAACCGTCGGATGGGCTTTCCCGATGACACCAATTCGCCGGGGCCTACGATAGTCAGCACTGCAACGCTAAAAGCCGTGGCTGCCTGGTATCCTGATTTGGATGTGGCCGAAGTGCGTAGGCGCTTTCGCACCAATTTGGAGATCGATGGTGTGCCTGCCTTTTGGGAAGATCAGCTCTTCGGAGAAGAGGGTCAAACCGTTGCGTTTCAAATTGGAGAGGTGACCTTTTGGGGCATTAACCCCTGTCAGCGCTGCATCGTGCCCACCCGCGATACCTGGACCGGGACCAGCACTGCCCAGTTCCAAAAAACGTTTAATCAGCAGCGGCTGGCTACCCTGCCAGAGTGGGTTAACCGCTCCCGGTTCAACCACTTCTATCGGCTGGCGGTCAACACGCGGCTGCCCACAACTGAGGTGGGCAAGGTGCTGAAGCTGGGCGATCCGCTGCGGCTCATCCAGTGAGCCTACCTCATCCCTAAAGCTTGGTTTGTGAATACCTTTAACAGCTCCTCACAGCTTTGTGACGGCAGAGGCTAGATTGAACTTATGACCAAGAAAAATGAGATTCCGGCGCTGGTTTTAGCTTTGGGCACCACCCTGCTGCTGTTGGGCGGCGGCTTTTGGTGGCTGACCCGCCATACTGAGCTGGGCCGTAACTTGAGTCAATCGCTGCCGGAGATTACGCCTAGTGCCGATCCTGCTGCCCCCAACAGTCCAGGCCAGTCAGCCCTGGAGCAGCGCTTTAGTACGGGCGAGCGGCTGCTGATTACCGGAGTGACCTCAGCCCAAAAAGAGGCGGGGATTAGTGCGATCGCATCTGGCGACTTCGCCCAAGCCGTTAGTTCTTTGGAGGCGTCTCTACAGCAAAATCGCAACGACCCCGAAGCGCTGATCTACCTCAACAATGCCCGTATTGGTAACGGACAGAGCTATACCTTGGCGGTAGCCGTGCCGACGACAACTTCAGTGGACCCGGCCCAGGAAATCCTGCGGGGGGTTGCCCAGGCCCAGCGGCAGGTGAATGAAGCCGGGGGCATCAACGGCGTGCCCCTTCGTATCGTGATTGCAAACGACGACAATGCCCCTACCGTGGCCGCCCAGGTAGCTGAGTCGCTGGTGCAAGATCCTACTGTGCTGGGCGTTGTCGGCCACTTTGGCAGCGAGACTTCTCTGGCGGCAGGTGAGGTCTATCAGCAGGGCGGGCTGGTGATGGTGTCGCCCACCAGCACCGCCGTCGGGCTGTCGGGCTTTGGCGACGCTGTTTTTAGGACGGTGCCGAGCGATCGCTTCACGGCTACTACCCTGTCTCGCTACCTGGTCAACAGCCTGCAGCAGCGTAATGCAGCGATTTACTTCAATGCCGACAGCGACTACAGCCGATCTCTAAAAGATGAGCTGACTACGGCGCTGTTGAGCGATGGCGGCCAGGTCGTTGCCGAGATCAACGTTGCCCAACCCAGCTTTAACGCCAGCAATAGCTTAGACCAAGTGACTCAGCAGGGGGCGGAGGTGCTGGTGCTAGCCACCAACACGGCTACGCTAGATCAGGCGCTGCAGGTAGTCCAGGCCAATCAAAACCGCCTGCCTCTGCTTGGCGGCGACAGCCTCTACAATCCTCAGCTTTTGCAGCGAGGTGGAGACAATGCCGCCGACATGGTGGTGACGGTGCCCTGGATTTTGCTGTCTAACCCCAATACTCCCTTTGTGGCTACGGCCCGTCAGCTCTGGGGTGGCGGCGACGTCAACTGGCGCACCGCAATGGCTTACGATGCAGTGCTGGCGCTGGCTGCCGGACTTGCGCCCAACCCCAGCCGCTCAGGGCTGCAGGCGACTCTATCAGGATCTGGCTTTACCACTGAGGGCGCTACGGGCACGATCCGGTTTTTGCCTTCGGGCGATCGCAATCAGGCCATGCAGCTAGTTCAGGTGCGCCCCGGCACTCGCTCTGGGTATGGCTACGACTTTGTGCCTGTGCAGCCCTAGCCGCGAGAGGCTAGCTGTTCCAGGTAGGCCATCGCCGTTTTCAGATCCCAACGGGTGTAAAGCTGCACCAGCTTGATGGCCTCCATTCTCTGGTCGGTTGCAATCAGTCTTTGTATCTTGAGCATTGCTTCCCCCGAAATTTGGCTGGCGGCACCGAAGTCCTGGGGGGCAAATAGGTCAGGAAAGCCAACAGGGGCGATGCCGTTGACAACGTATGCCTTGGCTTCCTTAAGGCTGCAGCCCGTCTGCTCTTGCACCAGCTTAATTGCTTCAGTCTTCTGGTTTCTGTCTAGCAGAGTCTGCACCTGGGCGTTGAGTGCCTCTCGGTTGATGGGGGCGCTGGCGGCCTGCTGGGGCCTCTGGGCTAGAGAGAACGAGGGCGGCGACGGCAGGCGCTGCTTCTGCTGGCGCTGCAGGCGCTTAGTCAACCAAAAACCGAGCACAAAAGCCAGTAGGGCTATCAAGATCAGGCTCAGGGGACTCATGGGGCTAGCCTCCACCAAAATTGCTCCTACCCTAGCTGCCAAAGCGGGACTTAGAGTGCGATCGCAACAGTCTGCAAGATTTCGCGCAGGTCTTGAGGCTAGGGATTTTGCTGAAGATACTGGAGAATGCCGCGTGCGATCGCATTGGCCATTGTCTCTTGCCAGGCCGGATCTCGCAGCCGAGGCGCATCTTGAGCCCCAGTGACAAAGCCCAGCTCTAGCAGGGTTGCTGGCATGGAGGTGCGGCGGATCACAAAGAAGTTCGCCTGTCGCACACCTCGATCATTCATGCCGGTCGCTGCCAGCATGCTGGCGTGAATAGTCGCTGCTAGCCGCCGCCCAGACTCAGAGGCGTAGTAAGACTCAGTGCCATTGACCTCGGGTCGGCTGAGGCTGATCGCATTGGCGTGAATGCTGACAAACACGGTGGCATTAGCCCGCTCGGCAACATCGACTCGGGGCTGCAGCTCCACAGTGCGATCGTCATAGCGAGTCATGATCACGGTGACGCCCTGGCTCTCCAAAATCTCCCGCACTCGCAGAGAGATCGGAAAGATCACGTGTTTCTCCTGCAGACCGCCAATGCCGACTGCACCCGGGTCAACCCCGCCGTGACCCGGATCTATTACGACCACCCGCCGCTCGTTACGCACCGAAGGTGGAGGAGCCGCTGGCCGGGGTGTGGGCGGTGGGGTAGTGGGGGTAGGTGGCACAGCGATTGGCTGAGTCGGTCTGCTCGGTGGCGGCTGGGCTGCCACGGGCGATGTCGCTGTTGGGGGCGGGCTGTCAGGAATCGAGCTAATCGCCACCCCCCGAGGCGGCAGCAAAATTACGCCGCCTTGGTTGTTCAATACTCGCCAGTCAGGACTGGCCGCCGCTAGGGCCAGCGTGATTCGAGTGGTGGGCGGGTCTGACTCTAGCTGGGTTATCTCCCAAGTGATAACGCTGTAGCGGTTGCTGGGCAGGGCGATGGGCCGGAGGGTAGATGCGATCGCAGTATTGGGTAGCTCAATCGTTAACTGGCGGTTATCCGGCCCTCTACCGCTCTGGGTCACCCTGGGCTGAGGCACATTGCCGCTAACCCGCAGCAAAAAGCCGTCCCCAGTGGTTGAAATGCCCTCTAGCTGAGCTGCTCCCCTAGCGTTGCCCTGGCGCACGATTTGATTGGCAGCGCGTTGGTTAGCGGCTTGGCCGGGGGCTGCTTGACTAGGGGGCGCGGTCTGGGGTGCGCCCGAAGCAGGCGTTGCGGCGGCAGTACCGGGGGCAGGCAGCTGCACCACCCACTGGTTAGCGCTGAGGCCCCGCACCTCGACCTGCTGAGGGCTAACCGCGTAGCTCTCACTCAGCTCAATCACAATACGAGTAGTCTGAGCATCAAACTGGCCTGCCCTCACCTCGCGCACGGCTCCACCTACCCGCTGGCTCTGAGTGGCCCGGCCCAAAGTCGTCCCCGGCAGGTCTACGACAACGCGGGTGGGGCTAAAAATCATCTGCGCCCTCGGCTGCACCCCTACATCGGTGGTGAAGGTGAGCCGATTATTCTGGGCATCGAACCACCAGGACTGGAGCTGCGCTGCTTCAGCCGGTAGTGTAATCACCAGCGCACTCAACGCACTCAATGTCCCCGGAATTAGCCAGTGAGAATGCAAACCTCGAAAGTCTCCCAAATTGCACGGGTTCTTAAGATGCAAAGGATCCGACCGGAAAGGCCGGATCGCTGGAGATAACTATACCAGCCTGAAAATTATTTGCATCAGGGGATACGGTATCTCCGGAAGATTGCCCATAGCGCTACAAACCCTCTCTATATAGTAGTCTTTCACCAGACAAGCCCGGCTTTTCGAGTTCTTACGCTTTAGGGCCACAGCCGACGCCACCAGGGAGTGGGGGCAGTTTCTACTGCTGGCAGCTTCCGGCGAATCTCGGAGACATCCCAGCCGGTCAGTCGAGCTAGGGTTTGGGCCTCGCGCTCAAACCGCTCAGGCAAAGATCTGCGGTAAGCCTCTGCGGCTTCACAGGCTGCTCCTCCGCTAAACGCATGGCGCAAAATGTACCGACCCTGAAAATTTTCGCGGTTTGACGTTTCCTGAAATACCAAGTCCTCCGGAAACTTGTCGCGGGCATAGCGAACGTGCAGACGAGTGATGAAGACATTATTGCCTGGAGGCGGCATCAGTCCTGTCCGGGCCTGTGCCTGTGCCGATCCGATCCAAAAAACGCCTGCCTGGCGCAGTTCCTCTGGTGTTAGGGGATTGGCGGCGCAGGGGTCGCACCAGCCCATGTCCCAGGCATATTCAAGGAAGGCAACGCTGCGGTTCTCCTGCTGGTGGCTGAGCTGAAACATGGAGCGGTAGAAGTCGCTGAACTCGTCCTTCACGAAAACTGGAATCTCAGCCTCAGAGGGAATTTTCACGGTGCGGTAGTTGGTCACCTCGACCTGCCCAGAGGGCGTTAGTAGATACACCATTAAATCCTGCTCCTGCTGAGCGTTGACCATGCCCAGCCGAATTGGCAGCATGAATCGGGGCGACTCATAAGCCATTTGTAGCGGCCGCAGAGACTGGAAGCCGCCGCGATCAAACTCCTCCAGGTTGACCTTAGCAACAAAAAACTTCATGCCCTGGCGAATGTAGGGCTGCAGCAGACCGCTGGCCCCAGATGGCAGCTGGTAGTCGTTTTGCCGCAGCCAAGTTTCTAGCCCGTCTGATTCGCGGGCGCTGAGGATAACAATGTCGTATTCACCCACGGAAAAGCTGGCTTCTACGGTGACGCCTAAGGACTGATCGGCAGCGGCTCCCCTGGCAGCCTGACTGGTCAAGCTACCAGGGGCCATGCTTGGAGCCATGGGGTAAACCGGGGCACAGGGATCGGGGTCGAAATATTCCACTAAACGGGGGGCGCTAAAGGCATCGAGCCGCTCCACAATGGCCGGATCGCCTACGTTGACCTGATCCTCAGTGAGCAGCACTGGCACCGGCACTACCAGGGCAAAGTCCTGCACATCGCCCTGGTAGTCATTGGCCATCGTCAACACGGTGCGGTTGCCGTCTCGCGCAATGATCACCTGCGATGCCTGGTTGTAGAGGCTGGTATCGGCCTTGGCCACGTAGAAGCCGCAAAAGGCCCAGGCAGCCGGAACTAGAGTAAAGAATGCGATCGCAACCCCACCAATTATCCCCAGCGAGGGGCCTAATCGCCTCAGCAGCGAAGTTTTCCCCAGGGTTTTCCACATGAAGGTGGGGGCAGTCCACAGGTGATCCAGCAGCAGCGTTAATGGCGACAGGGCAAATAGCGCCCAGAAGACTGCTGTGGGCAGGTACAGGTAGTTTCGTAGCCAAAAGGTGAGCAGTGCGATCGCAGCTGCCCACAGCAGCCGCGCCGGACGAGCATTGGGAATGGCGCGGGGGTCGGTCACCATGAATAGGGCAAACAGCAGCAGCGATCCGCTCATTAGCCGGTGTGACCACACGTCCCAGCTCCAGCCCAGCCAGAGATTGCGCAGTGCCTCTAAAGCTGCATAGGTGCTGAGAAAGGCCAGGGTCGTATCCCAGCGGCCTACCCGCTTTAGCACCAGACCTCCTGCCCCCAGAAAAATTAGGGCGTACCAGGCTTCCTCGCCCCACTGGCCGGGAGATACCCAGGCATCATGGGTCAGCAGCAGCACGGCAATAATGCCGAAGTTGGCCGGGTTAAAGAAATGCTTGTCGCCCACCCGCAGCACAAACTTACTCGCGATCGCAAAAAAGCCTGCCAGCGCCATCGTCGGCAGGTGATCCACCCGCAGCAGCAGGCTGAGGCCCAGAGCAGTAATTAAAGGACTGCGCCAGTTAAAGGGAGCAGCAGGCAGCGGCTCAGCGGCATGGTCCACAGTGTCTAGCGTGGGAGGCAGGCTGTGCCCTAACTTGATCCAGGCAGCCGCTCTTGTCATTAACCATTGGGTCAGTAGGCAGGCTGCGATCGCACAGCCCACTCCTGCCGGTCGCAGAGTCCAGTCGCGAGTCGCTAACCCCAGCAGCAAAAACAAAGACAGGAACAAGATCTGATAATCGCGGGCATCTCGCAGCACAGCCGGTCTCCTTCTAAACACGCGGTTGCTGCCAGTATGGCGGTCGAATCAGCTCCCAAAAATTTGGTTACCGCTTTTGTAACCACTGAGCAACGCCTAATACCTGTGCTCAGCCAAGGCTAAGGCTGGCTGGCTGCGGCTGGGCTTGAGCTTGGCCCCAAACAACTGCTGCATCGCTACCACCGAGCGATTCTACCTGCCAGGTCGCAGGCACCCAGCCCGAAGCCAGCCAGCCTTCGTCAATGCCGTCAAAAACGATGGCTTCACTGCCCCGATAATTGAAGCAGAAAAATGACCCCGACCCTGAGTCAGAGCCCGAGAAAAGCACTTCGGATGAACTTAAATCAAATTGGCCAAAAACCCGGTCAAACTGCAGAACTGTTCGTGAGCGTTGATCCTGCAAAGCTGCAGTTAAATGACGCAGGTTAAACACTAAATGGGGCAGGTTAACTAAAAAGTCTCCCTCAACCGTCCCCAGCAGAAGATGGCCAGTCGTAAATCTATAGGAAAATCTAAACCAGCCGCTGCTAACTCGCTTTGATGATTGCCCTTGATGAGCTGTAGCAGCGGGAACAGAGGTACCTAAAAGATTTAGCCGGTTCATAGCGGTTGGAGAGATGTCAGTTTTTAACGAGAAAGCCTAAATCTGACCTCAGCATCAGACTTAGCGTTAGGCATTTGAAGGAACCAGTGGAAGGAAAAACCTCTGAAGCTACTTAAAAAAACTGCATTTCAAGGAACGGATTAATTTAGGAATGGTTGCAGAAAGACCCAGATTGAGATCGAAACAGAATACTTTTGGGCTGGCTATTTTCAAGACTGCAGGTAACAAGTTTTTGGCAAGTCTTGCTTTGCGAGGCGCTAATTTGCCTAATAAAAAATCCTATTTTATGTAAACCATGATACGAAAAAGACTTCAGTACAGTGGAATTACTTAGGGCTCTTTATGATTTCTTTTCCAAAATAAATCGAATGTTTAAGTACAGGTTAAGACAGCGCTTCGAGAATTGTGCTGGCTCCTATGTTTGCTGTGCGCTCCACCAAAAAGCAGGTGCAGGGTGCTAGCTGATTTAAGATCCTGCAGAAGCCTTCTAAACCCCTGCTATGCATATTGAAAGCCAGATTATCCGCGCGACGGCACCGAGTTCTGCTGAAAACATGGGGTCAGTCGTGCCCCCCATTTATCTGTCGTCTACCTTTGAACGCGCTGCCGATGGCACCTATCCGCACGAATATATCTATTCTCGCAGCGGCAATCCTAATCGGCAGGCGCTAGAAGCTGCGATCGCAACCCTAGAGCGCGGCACCGAAGCCGCCGCCTTTGCCTCTGGGTCAGCCGCTACCATGTCGGTTTTTCAGGCGCTAAAGGCTGGCGACCACGTGATTGCCCCACAAAACGTCTACTTTGGGGTGCAGGAAATGCTGCGGCAGATTTTTGCTCCCTGGGGCCTCGCTTTTGACCTGGTAGATACGACCGATTTGGCGGCGGTGCAGCAGGCAATAAAAGCCAACACCCGGCTAATTCTGATTGAGACGCCTTCTAACCCGCAACTGGCCGTCACTGACATTCGAGCCGCTGCCCACCTAGCCCATGAAGCCGGAGCTTCCCTAGCCTGCGACAACACAGTGGCCTCGCCCGTGCTGCAAAATCCGCTAGAGCACGGGGCTGACTTAGTCATCCACGCCACCACCAAATATCTGGCCGGACACAGCGACGTGATCGGCGGCATAGTCGTGACCCGAGAGCTATCTCCCCTATTCAACCAAATCCGTCTAATTCAAGGCATCGGCGGTGCGGTGCCCTCGCCCTTTGACTGCTGGCTGGCTCTGCGGGGGCTGCAAACCCTCGCCTGCCGGGTTCATACTCAGGCCGCAAACGCCCAGCGCTTGGCCGAGTTGCTCAGCCAGCATGGGGCGGTAGAGCGGGTGCTGTATCCGGGCTTGGCCGACCATCCGGGCCATGCGATCGCAGCCCAGCAGATGAGTGGTTACGGCGGCCTGCTCTCGATTTTGGTCAAGGGTAATCAGGAAACGGCCCTGGCAGTAGCCGCCAAGGTCAAACTATTTACCCGCGCCACTAGCTTTGGCGGTCCTCACAGCTTAATTGAGCACCGGGCTTCGATTGAGGCTCCGGGCACCCAAACTCCGGTGAATCTGCTGCGGCTGTCTGTCGGACTAGAGCATCCAGAGGATTTGATGGCCGATCTGGATCAGGCGCTGCAGGGCGCTGGTCAGTAGCAAGGCTTTTAGAGGCAAAGCATTGCAGCCAAGATCAAGGCAATCTTGCTAAGACTGCGGACGCAATGCTTTAGGAGTTTGTGCTGAATTACTCCGATAATGTGAAGGTCCAGAGCTGTGTGCCGCACCTTAAGCTGCCGCGCTCTATTGACAAATAGATCTGAACCGGGTGCGATCGCAGCGCCGAAATTACCCAGAAACTGCAGAGTAGGGGAAACGACGTGGAAGAGTCTAGGGGGCTACCGATCAAGATCAGGCCCGAACAGGTGAGTGACTACGGAGCCATTGCCCAACTGCACACGTTGGCCTTTGGTCAGTCAAGTGAAGCTCGGCTGGTTGAAAAAATTCGCCACTCCGTTGCCTATGTGTCAGATCTGGCCCTAGTAGCAGAGATCAACTGTCAGATTGTGGGCCACATTTTGTTTAGCTACGGGCAGCTTGTGGGAAAAGACACAGTGCCAGTGCTGGTGCTGGCCCCACTAGCAGTGCTGCCTCAGCATCAGCGGCAGGGCATTGGTAAGCGACTGGTGCAGCAGGGCCTGAGAGCCGCTAGAGCTAGGGGCAACTCGCTAGTGACGGTGTTAGGAGAGCCAGCTTACTACAGCCAGTTTGGCTTTGAACCTGCTGTCCGCTACGGCATTGAGTCTCCTTTTCCTGTGCCAGAGGCCGCTTTCATGGTCAAGCTAGTCGGCCAAAACTCTGACCTGTTGCACGGCAAGCTGCAGTACGCACCCGCCTTTGATGACGTGATCCAGGAGGCTACCCATGCAGAGGCTTAGGTTGATGGCCTATCGGCGCAACGGGGTATGCTGCGAAGAATAGCGGTTTTGTTTTAATGCCTTGCTGTACGCGCTGATTCCGTCGCTGCTGGTGTTTATGTTGGGGGCTGCCGTAGGCAGCTTTCTGAATGTGGTGATCTACCGCATTCCGGAGGGGCTATCGCTGCTGTATCCACCCTCCCGCTGTCCTCGCTGCCACACCCCGCTCAAGCCCTACGACAATGTGCCCGTCTTTGGTTGGCTCTGGCTGAGAGGCCGCTGCCGCTATTGCAAAGCACCCATTGCCGCCCGTTATCCGCTGATCGAGGCGTTCACGGGAGGGCTGTTTTTAGCAACTTTCTGGCTGTTTGGCTTCTCTGGGTTTACGCTGGGCTACTGGCTGCTGCTGAGCTGGCTGGTGGTGCTGACGTTTATCGACTTTGATACCCTGACGCTGCCCAATTCCCTCACGCAGTCTGGGCTGGTTGTAGGGCTAATCTTTCAAGCAGCAATGGGGTATAGCGAAACCGGATCGGTCGCGGCGGCAGTGCATCGGCTGATGGGAGGCGTGATTGGGGCCGTGGTGGGGGTCTGGCTGTTTGACCTGATTACTCTGTTTGCCTCGGCAGCATTGGGGCAGACAGCGATGGGCGGCGGCGATGCTAAGCTGGCGGCGATGTTGGGGGCCTGGCTGGGCTGGCCGGGGGTTTTGCTGAGCGGATTTTTGGCCTGCTTGAGCGGGGCCGTGGTGGGGGGTAGTGCGATCGCACTGCGCCTAATCAGCCGTCGTCAGCCCATGCCCTTTGGGCCGTTTCTGGCATTGGGAGCAGTGATTGCAATTTTTTGGGGCGATGTATTGATTGGGGCTTATTTGAGGGTGTTTTTTCCGTCTTTGTAGGCGTAGGGAGGAGGGCGCAATGGAGGGGGAACGGCTGGGGAGGTATTTAACGCTGGGGGAGTTTTGTACCTGTACTCAGACATATCGCCGTTTTGCTGATGTGATTGATCCTTGGCCGAGACAGGATGAGACTTTGCAGGCGCTGAGAGACCTGAATCATTACCTTCTAGACCCCCTGATTGACGCGTTTGGCTGGGATGGGTTTCAGCTTACCTATGGCTTCTGCTCGGTTGATTTGAAGAAGTTTCTGGCCCAGCGTGATCCGGTCACGGGTAAAAAGTATGGCCGGGTGGACCCCAGCCGAGATCAGCACATGGCCCATGAGCGCAACCGCAATGGACGGCTCTACTGCTCTCGGCTAGGGGCAGCCTGTGATTTTTGGGTGGCGGGTGTGGGGAGCGATCGCATCCTCGACTGGCTTTTGAACCAGGCTCTTCCCTTTGACTCAATCTATTACTATGGCCCGGATCGTCCCCTACACCTCAGCTATGGCCCTGAGCACAAACGGGCTATCTGGACATTTTCCGCTGCAGGCATCCCCACCCAGCGTGGATTAGAACGCTGGCAGCCCTAATCAAGTTTCGCCCCAGTGGGGCTGCAGCCGCTTCATGAGGGGGTTGTAGAGCTTGAAGTAGGCAATAGAGCCGATCTGCCGCAAAACTGCTTTGGAAGTCGTATCGGCTCCCATGCAGCGCTGGCACACAGGGTTTTCTACCTGCCAACGGTCAAACCCTTGCCGCAGTTGACAGGCCGGAGCGGCGTTGAGAATATCTCGCAGTGGCTGCTCCTTGACGTTGCCCAGGGGAATTTGCCCCTCGAAGTCTTTGCAGCAGGGCACCACCGTTCCATCGTGGAGAATGCCTGCCTGCTGAGCGGCCCCATTGCAATAACCAAAGCTGGCAGGCACTACCGACTCGGCCTCGACATTGCCCCAGCTATCGAGGGGAAAGGTTTCTAGCACCAGCTTGGGATGCAGGGGAATAAGCTGCCAACGGCCAGGACGGTGGCGGTCGATTTGCTGCTCTATCCAGGCTGGATCAGGACGGTCGGGGAGATCTGCCAGAAGGTGGCTGGCCCACCTGCTGAGGGTTTCGCGCATTTGGTTCTTGCCTTCAACCACCTGCATGGGCTTGTGGGGCACTAGGAAAGGATTGGGAGTGGTGTCTAGGAACTTGATGTGAACTCGGGTGGGGCTGGTGGCTGCTTTGAGGTTAGTTTGCACATAGCGAGTGATGCCCTCGAAGTAGGCACTAGCCGAGAGCTTGGGTGGGGCACCACGCAGCGTAAAGGTGGAGGGATCGGGGGTTTGCAGAGAAATGGTAACTTTCGGAATGCCCGAATTGACTAAACGCTCGACGTGGTCAGGCTTGAGCTGGAACGTGCTGCCGTTGGTAGTCAAATGAAGCTGGAGGTGACGCTCTGCCGCCATTTCAATCGCGGCAAAAATGTCTGGATAGATCAGCGGCTCACCCATCAGGTGAAAGGTGATCGTTCGGGTGATGGGCTGTGCTGCCAACTCGTCTAGAATCTGTCGCAGCAGCTCCAGATCCATGTGCCCTCGCCTGCGCTCCATGATGGCATCGGGGCAAAACTCGCACTTGAAGTTGCAGACGTTGGTGACTTCAATGTGCAGGCGATCTAATAGAGCCATAGCCAAGTCTGAGCGAGACAGCATGTTTATGCCGTCAAGATACCAGACACGGCCGAATTCTCCCTGAGCCTTTAGCGGCGTCGTTCCTGCAACTTGCGGTAGACAGCCTTGATGTCCACATCGTGATGAGCTAGTGCAACCAGGGTGTGATAGAGCAGGTCAGCTACTTCCCCCGCGATCGCATCTGCCTCATCATCTTTAAAGGCCATGACGACCTCTGCGGTTTCTTCGCCAATCTTCTTGAGAATCTTGTTGTCGCCGCCCTCTAGCAGCTTGCAGGTGTAGGAACTGGGGTCCGGGTGGGCTTTGCGATCGCAAATCACCGCAAACACCTGAGACAAGGTATCTGCTGGGGGAGCCACCTTCTGCCCATCCACCTGATGGAAGCAGCTACGCTCTCCCGTATGGCAAGCCACATCTCCGATCTGCTCCACTGTCACCAGCAGCGCATCGCTGTCGCAGTCGTAGCGAATAGCCTGCACCTTCTGCAAGTGCCCCGAGGTTTCGCCCTTATGCCAAAATTCCTGGCGCGACCGGCTCCAAAACCAGGTATCGCCCGTCTCTAGAGTCTTCTGCAAAGACTCCCGGTTCATCCAGGCCATCATCAGCACAGTGCCATCGAGATAGTCCTGAACGATGGCGGGCACCAACCCCTGCTCGCTGTAGCGAATCTGGTCAATCGGTACAGCCGAGATAAAAGGAGCCTGGTAAGTGGAAGTCATGGCAGGGTCAGGAGCGTATTCATCTATCTAACTACTCTATGGCATCGCGACCCGGCAATGGAGTAATGCCGGGTCGCGACTAACGGCAGTCTGAGATTAATCGAGCTGCTAAAGTCTGCTCTCTGGCCTACAGACGGCTCGCTTTACTGACTTTTTGGGCGTTTGCCTGGGCAGCTTTCCCAAAGACAGACGACTTGGCCATTCTCATCGATACTCCAGTTCGCCACAATCTGAGGTTGAATGAGCCGCTGAATGAGGGGATTAGTAGCGGATTGAGTATTGATCCGGTTTGAGGAAGACTTAGGCTGTGTATAAGTCATGGGGCTACACCTTACAGGAAACGCAGCAAAGGGTAAACTATGAGCTTTAGTAAGCTACCTCTGACATTGTTGACCGGGATTCCATCTGAAGGAAGACGACATTCAATTCTCAAGTCTGAATTCTGGGTAGTTTGGAGCTAGGATCGGTTGGGTGTTGGCTAAGGCGTTTTTTTAACAACTTGTTCTTGTTGCATTTTTGACTGACCTGGGGAATCACAACTATGGCAGAATTTGAGTCTCAGCTAGGACGTCGTCTTCCTGGTGTGCGCACGGGGCGTCGTCACTTCCTGAAGCTTTCGGCAGGGGCCCTGTCTGGGCTTATGCTGTCCAACTGCCGACGGGGGCTGTCGGATGTGCAGGCTGGTGGAGATGGGCGCTCGGATCTCCTAGAAATCTATTCTTGGGCTGCTTATACCGACGATGAGGTGATCCGGGCGTTTCAGGATCAGACCGGCATTGAGGTGAGGGTGACGCTTTACGACTCCAATGAGACCATGTTGGCCAAGCTTCAGGCTGGCGGCGGTGGTAACTTCAGCATTGTCTACCCCTCTGACTACATGGTGCAGGAGATGATCGGCCTAGATATGCTGGCATCGCTCGATAAGAGCCAGATTCAAGGGCTGGACAATCTGTTGAACAACTGGGTCAACCCCGGTTATGACCCAGACAATACCCACAGCGTTCCTTTTGCCTGGGGCACCACTGGGCTAGTTTACAACCGCCAGTCGTTGAACCCTCCGCCGACGGATTGGGATTACCTGTGGCAGAGTCGGGCCGATTTGACCCGTCAGGTGACGCTGCTAAACGATGTGCGAGAGGTGATGGGAGCCGCGCTTAAGTCCTTAGGCTATTCCTACAACTCCACTAATCCGCAAGAAATTGAAGCAGCCTATCAAAGGCTAGTGGAAATTAGGCCAACGCTGGCCTCGTTCACCACGGATGCCTGGCAAGATCAGATTTTGGCTGGGGATCTTGCGGTGGCGATGGGCTATTCCTCAGATGCGATCGCAGTCCGTGAGGACGACCCTGATCTGGTCTACATCGTGCCCGATAGCGGCGCTTCGCTCTGGACCGATACGATGGCCATCCTTAAAACTGCGCCCAACCCCGAAGCTGCCTACGCCTGGATCAACTTCCAGCTTGATCCGCAAAATGCGGCTCGCAACGTAGAAAAGTTTAACTTTGCTACCCCCGTCAGGCCGGCCATTGAGCTGCTGCCGCCGGAACTGCAGGCCAACCAAAACCTTTTTCCGTCTGAAGAAGTTTTGAGCCGCTGCGAGTCTATCGCGCCCGTTGGAGATGCCGTCGATCTATACGATCGCTACTGGACTATGCTGACCAGCGCCTAACGCAAAGTCGCTGGAACCGTCATACCAAGCGTAATTGCCCGCAGGCTCATAAAGCTGGTCAGCGCCAGCCAGAGCAGGTGCGGGCTGGCGGTAGCCTGAGCTAAAAATGCCAGCGGCAAAAATCCTAGCCCAGCGGCGATCAGCGTTGAGTTGCGCAAGGTGTGACCGGCGGTTAGGCCCAGAAAATAGCCGTCGAGCAGATATGCGATCGCACCCATGCCCAAGCACGGCAGCAGCCACCAGACAAAGCGGCGCACCTCAATCAGCACGTCGCTGTGGCTGGTTAACAGGCCAAACAGCAGATCTGGAAACAGCGCCAGGGCTAGCGCAAAGGCCAGCCCCAGTGCAAGGCTGGTGCTGCCGCCCAGTCTGAGCAGGTAGCTGAGCTGAGTGCGATCGCGGCTGCCGTAAAACCGACCCGCAAAGCTCTCGGTAGCGAAGGCAATGCCGTCAATGAAGTAGGCAGACAGGGTCACGCCTTGCAACAACAGGGTATTGGCAGCCAAAACCTGCGTTCCCATAGCCGAGCTGAATTGGGTAAACATCGCAAAGCTAATGACCAGGGCAAAAGTGCGAATCAAGATATCTCGGTTGAGACGAAACAGTCCCTTCAGCGCTTGAGTTTCCCAAATTTGCGGAACAACGGCCCGCCATTGGGCCCAATTGCCTTCTCGCAGGACCAAACTCAGTCCGACTGCCAGCATTAAATATTGGCTCAGAGCAGTGCCCAGCCCAGCCCCCATACTGCCCCAGCCCCACAGGTTAATAAATAGATAGTTCAAGACAACATTGCTGGCGTTGCCGACGATCGACAGAACAATCACTCGCTGCCCCTGCTCTCGGCCCAAAAACCAGCCCAGCAGCACCAGGTTGAGCAGCACTGCCGGAGCATCCCAAACGCGGGCATTGAAAAAGTCGTAGCCCGATTGCTGCACTGCGGCTTCTGCCGTTAATAGACCAAACCCTAGTTCTCGAATCGGCACCTGCAGCAGCAAAATCAGCACCCCTAGGGTAAGTGCGATCGCACCATTGCGTAACGCAATCAACCGCACCTCGGCAGCATCTGATCGGCCCTGAGCCTGGGCAGTCATGCCGGTTGTGCCCATGCGTAAAAAGCCAAAGCTCCAGTAGACCACGTTAAAAATCACCGTGGCCAGCGCCACCCCTGCCAGATGGCGAATTTCTGCCAGGTGTCCCAAAAAAGCCGTATCTACAATTCCCGCTAGGGGAACCATCAGATTAGAGACAACATTAGCCGCAGCCAGCCGAAAAAAGTCAGCCCGAAAGGAGGCTTGAGCAGTTGCCATAGAAGGTTTCAGGCCCCAGCCTGCTCCTAAAAGAAGCCGTCTTGCTCAATATCTTCAATGGTCTGCAGCCCCCGAGTGTCGCCTATTTTCAGCAGAGCAGAGCGAGCATCTTCCCTTACGCCTAGGTCGTCGTCCTCGGCAAAGGTCTCTAGCAGGGCATCCACGGCGGTGTTGTAGACCACATTAGAGGGCAGTTCCCGACAGAGCTGGCCAATAGACCAGGCACAGTTGCTGCGAACGGCTGCCACAGCGTCGCGTCGCAGAGCTTCGATTAGGGGGGGAATGGTGACGATAACGGCTTCATAGCTGACATGAGCCATTTGGGCTAGAGCACTAGCGGCCCAAAGCCTTACTGCTGAAATGTCAGTGCGAAGAGCGTCTACTAGCGGCAGCAGGGTCCGGCCATCCCGGCTGTTGCCCAAGGCCCACACAACGCCTTTACGCACGTAGCCATTCCAATCAGTGTTGAGCCGTTTAACCAGCGGCTCAACGGCAGCGCCGCTAGTGTTGCGGCCCAGAGCATAGGCAGCACTGACCCTGACTAGAGGACACACATCATCCAACATGCCAATGAGAGCCGGGATGGCACGCTCGTCTTCTAGTTCACAAAAAACTCGCGCTGCCAACATGCGCTGCTGAGTCTCAGAAGACTCTAGCAACGGCAGCATTTCCTCTGGATCGTACTGCGGCCCACTCTCTTCCTCAATGGGTCCGAGCTGATCTAGAGGATCGGCAAACTCTACCTCTGGGTCCAGAGTTGTCAACTCATCTTCGTCATACATATAGCCACTTTATCGGTTAACGAACCACTTTGCACCTGCTTTTGGCGAGAGGAAAAAGTCATTCTATACGGGGACAACAGCCGGAAAAATCTATTCCCTTTAAGTGCGGATGATAGCCTCTTAGAGAACGGTTGCAGATGTGAGGCTTTAAATGGGTACAGATGTTGCGGGACTAGGATACTTGGCGCTGCCAGAGGCTGGATCGGGTGCAGGCGTGATAGTGCTGCAGGAATGGTGGGGCTTGGTACCCCACATCAAAAGCGTAGCCGATCGCTTTGCTCAGGCCGGTTTTGTCGCCCTAGCCCCAGATCTATACGGTGGGGAGAAAACGACTTCACCCGATGAGGCCGGACGACTAATGATGGCCCTAAACATTGAGAAAACAGCTCAAGATTTAGAAAATGCGGTTGACTATCTGCTGCAGCATGATGCTGTTGTTGGAACGAAGGTGGGTGTGGTCGGCTTCTGTATGGGTGGGCAACTGGCTCTGCTAGCAGCGACCATAAGCGATCGCATTGGCGCTGCCATCGACTTCTACGGCATTCATCCCAACGTTAAGCTGAATGTCTCTCAGCTCAGGGCTCCGGTGCTGGGTCTTTTTGGCGATCAAGATACGTTTGTGCCGCTAGAAGCGGTGGAAGATTTGGTTGCGACGGTGCGTCATGCGGGCAAACCTATTGAAACCCACCTGTACTCGGGCGCTGGCCATGCCTTCTTCAACGACGCTCGGCCAGAAGCGTATAACGAGGCGGCAGCGGCTGATGCGTGGGTGCGATCGCTCGACTTTTTTCACGAGCATCTGGTGGGTTGAGGGATAAGGCAGAATTTACCAGATCAGCTCACCCGCAAAAACCTTTGAATTCTGAGGATTTTCTTAAAGATCTTGGCGCTTGTTCCCAATTTTGAGAAAAATCAGCCAGATCGCGGATCTCTCATCTCAGCATCTGTCTTAAGATAGACATAACCCTATAGATTGCAGAGGAACCTACCGATGTCCCCCTTATCCCCGGTAGGTTTTTTCTTTTTAAACCTCATATGGATCCAATAAGCCTTTCCCGTCGCTAAAACTATCAGCCAGATTGCCGATTTTTCGTTCTGGCATCTGTCTTAAGGTAGACATAACCCTATAGATTGCAGAGGAACCTACCGATGTCCCCCTTATCCCCGGTAGGTTTTTTCTTTTTAAACCTCATATGGATCCAATAAGCCTTCGCCGCCCAGTATCCTGGAAATAGAGAACAGCCCGCCTTAAGGGTTTGAAAGTTACCAGGAGAATTGCATGGTTGGAACCCAAGTCTCAGCTCGAGAACTGTTTCGGGCTGCCTATGAAAACCGCTACACCTGGACTAAAGGGTTTCCCGGGTATAGCGCTGATGTCACCTATACCCGTAATGGGGAAGTCTTCAGCGGCCAGATTAAAGTCGGTGCCGATCTCAAGCCAGAGGTTACTGCGATAACCGATGAAGAGGCCCAAAAAGCAATTCACGGTCAGCTGTTTGAAATTGCCATTCACCGGGTTCGTCGGGACTTTGAAGATACCCACGGCAAGAACACCTTTGCTTACGGCAAAACCCTGGAGGATGGCTCTGTAGAAATTCTCATGGGCGGCAAGTCCGAGGGTGATCGCTACCAGCTGCGTAACAACGAGGTTTCTCTGGTTCACCGTCACATTCATGGTGTGGTTGTCACGATCAACACTTTTAGCAGCCATGATACGGGCGAGGGGTATCTGTCCCACCGCTACGACTCGGTCTACCACGACCCGACAACGGGTGAGCAAAAAGGCGGTCTTAGCTTGTTTGAAGACGACTATGAAAAGGTAGGCGACTACCACATTTTGTCTCGTCGCCATATTGTGACCCAGGGCGACCAGCCCGCTGATGAGGAGTTTCGCTTTTCCAACATTAAGCTGCTGGGGTAGGCGGCTGTCCTGCAAACCTTAGCAAGAAAAACTAGCAAAAGGAGAGGGGCCAGTCATTTGACTGGCCCCTCTCTTTTTGCTTCACGGTGCAGCTTTATTTGGAAGGCAGAAAGTTGTGGCCTCTTGCCTTAAACGACCGCATAAGGATTGTTGAGCCGGTCGAGCTGCTTCACCAGTAGGCTCAAAAACAGTCCCACATCGGTAACGACGCCCGTAGACTCCAGTGACCCCCGGTCAGCTAGCTTAGTCACTACAGCAGGGTTAATGTCTACACAGACCATCTTCACACCGGCAGGGGTCATATTGCCAACGCCAATGGAGTGCAGCATGGTAGATAACATCAGAATCATGTCAGATCCCTGCACCATGCGGGCATAGTCAGCCTGGGCTTTGAGCAGATCCATTTCGGTATCAGGCAAGGGGCCATCATCGCGAATTGAACCGGCCAGGGAGAAGGGCACTCCGTGTTTGACGCACTCGTAGAAAATGCCCCGGGTCAGCGCTCCCTGTTCCACGGCTCCGGCAATGCTGCCGTAGCGGCGAATGGTGTTGATGGCCTTGAGGTGGTGACGGTGCCCGCCTCGCACTGAGATGCCCTGGTTCATATCAACGCCGAGGGAGGTGCCGAGCATGGCCTGCTCGATGTCGTGAACTGCGATCGCATTTCCCCCCAGCAGCGCCTGAATGTATCCTTCGCGAATTAGGTGCGACAAATGCTCACCGCCGCCCGTGTGAATCACCACTGGGCCAGCCACCACGGCGACCTTACCGCCCTGATCGCGCAGCTTACGCAATTCCCAGGCTACCTGCTCCACAATTAGCTCTACCCGTCTTTCGCTAGAGACGCCAGAGCCCATGAAGCTAAACTCTTCGGTCACGGTCGTGCGATCGCGGCTGGTTGCCTTACGCACGCTGCGAATGCCGTCAACTCCAGTGACTACCTGATCGCCCACCTGCAGATCCCGCAGCAGCTTGCAGTGGACAACTGGCTCAGTAGCCGTTTGCTCGACAACAATAACGCCATCCATGCGCTGGTTATTGACCCGCACCCACTCGCCGCCTACGCGAATTTCTGTGGGGTAAATAGTTGTGCTATAAAAGTCGTCGGGAGCCACCCCGGCCTGGGAAATAGGTGTAAGCACCGCATCTCGGACGGCTTCGGGCAGCGTTGCAGCACCCAGATCAATAAGCTGGGCCATAATCTCGCCCATTACCTCAGAATCTGGAGCCGAAACCCGCACCTTGGCCGTAGAGGTACTCTGCCGCTGTTCTCCCAGCTCAAAGTTGAGCACCTGGAAGCTGCCGCCTCCTTCCACAATCAAATCTAGCGCCCGGTTGATCAGACCAGAATCGAGCAGGTGCCCTTCCAGGGAAATAGTGCGGCTCTCAATGGCTGCCTCAGCATGGAAGTCGTCGCGCACTGGCTCAGTAATGCGCAGCGTCAGGCACTTGGCGGCACCTCCTGCCTTCAAAAATTCTGTCAGCGGCGTCTCAAGCACCTGAAAACCGGCCTCGGCCAACCGCTGCTTTAAGCTGGCGCTGGCCTGATTCATGATGACAATTTGCTCGACGTTAACGGCATTACAGGCAAAATTGACAGCATCCGCTTCACTGATGGCAATTCGCTTGTGGGCCGGTACCCGCATCTCAATCAGGCGATTGGAGTAAGCGTCAAAGGCCGGAGGGTAGTAGAGCAAATAGCCCTCGGCCAGGGGGCAGAAGCAGGTATCGAGGTGGTAAAACCGCTCATCCATCAGCCGCAACGACAGCACCTCAATGTCCAACCACTGAGATACTAGGGCATGGGAATCAAGCTCGGTGCGAAAGCCGTAGCCAGCCCAGAGCCAGCGGCCCTCTCGATCGAGCAGCGCATCTCCGGCCCCCTCAAAGGGCAAATCCTTAGGCAGTTCGTGAACAGTACATCCCTGTTCCTCAAACCAGGCTTTGAAGTGGGGTTCTTCACCTTGGCGCTCTTTGTGAAGAAAACGGCTCAGCACCACCTGATCTCCCAAAATGAGACCGGCATTGGCCGTAAACACCATATCGGGCCATCCCTGCTGGGGCTTAACTAAATCAACCGCTGCATGGGTTGAAATGACCTGATAGAGACCCTCCCACTGCTCCTGAGCCGCTTCACGGGAGGAACGGTGGATATTACCCTCCATCCAGGGATTAATAACGTAGTCCACCTCATAGTGGTGCGGAGAGCACATGAGGAAGCGAAGAGGTGCCTTCATAAGTCCTTCAGAAGTAAGATTAGGGATGGACAGAACAGCCTGCCCAAAAAATATGGGTGCCAACGGAAATCTACAGCATGCTCCTGCAGAAAAATGCTAGGAGCCAACTCTTTATTTTAAACCCTCGAAGGGTTTGCTAAGAGCGTCACATCCTCAGGTCGAGAAACCCTGACTTTGCCGACCTCTGCTGCAGTCTATCTTTAATCCCCTTCTCTTCCCTAACCTAATGTGGTGATACGTTGATAGAGTCCGTGAAAAAGTGGGCTCTTGTCAGTCGACTGCTGGTCAGGCTGGCGCTAGTCAAATCCCCGTGCTTGAGACGATTTGCGATCGCAGGATCAAATTCTAAATAGCTAGCTTCATCTTCTAAGTCTGGCTCAGGCTGTACCTGTTTCGGCACCCGTTTCAAAACTTGAGCCTGGTTAAAAGCAGCGGGGGGCGCTTGGATAGAGGCCTGCCTTAAGTCTGCAGCGGTTGCATAGTTGGCTGAGGAGTCTAGGCCTACTGCAAGCAAAAATACACTGGAGCCAATCACAATAGCCAGCCTGAGATCGATTAACCGCAGTACCCAGTAGCCCCAATTCAAGAGCATCTGAAGCAGGTTTTGAGAGCCCTCAGGTTTGATTTCCACAGCTATAGTCCTCCGAGCAGACAACAACTTTACTGAGCGATAAGGCAACGGTCTTAATGTAGTAACTAAAAAGTTGCTTGACTGACCGCGAAAACCGAAGAGGCATTCTTTGCGGATGAGTTCGGCTGGTCGCTTAACTTCTCAGAGCAAAGTTATTTGAACTTTTACTTCTCACACCATATCAAATTAAGAGGTATTACAGAGAATAGCGTGTTCTGACAAGCTGACTTGGATGTAGAGCTCCCAAGTTTTCCGGATATTCCTATCAAATTTATCTATTCAAATTGTTCTAAGGATTGAGTTAAGGCAATTTTTAGCTCAAAATCCTACCTATTCAAACAGAGATATGGCCCTGCTCATGCCTGCAGTTTCCCTTAGCAAGCTCAGGTCGAATGCTGATCTGCTGGCTTTAAAGGAACCCCTATTATGAGAGTTGCAGTAAGAAGCGGTCTCAGCAAATTTGAGCAGAAAAGGCAGGCCCGATCCCATGTCAAAGCTAGTAACGAATGCGGGGATCAATGTAGGCATTAAGAATATCGATCAAGATACTAATGACTGCCACTATGACCGCAAAAAAGACCATCAAACCCTGCACAACGGGATAATCTCGTTCAGAGATTGCTTCGTAAAGTCGGTTCGCCAGTCCCGGCCAGGAAAAGGTTACTTCCGTCAGCACAGCGCCTCCGAGCAAAGAGGCAAAGGTGAGCCCTAAAACTGTAATGACAGGAATGAGCGCATTCTTGAGTGCGTGGGCTGTAACAATCCTTCTTTCCGAAATACCTCTGGCCCTAGCAGCTTCAACATAGTCTGCCCGCAGCGTCTGCTTGAGATTGACCCGCACAATTCTCTCAAATACGCCGCTAATCAAAATGCCCAAGGTTAAGCTGGGCAGTGCCAGATAGTATATTGCCGTACCAAATTGGGCCAAATTGCCTGATAGCAAACTATCCACCAGATACAGCCCGGTAAATCCCTGGGGCGCAGTCCCGCTCAGCGGGTAGCGGGTGCCAATCGGAAACCAGCCTAGCTGTACAGAGAAGATGAGCTGCAGAATCATTCCAAACCAGTACATCGGCACCGCGTAGGTAAGAATGCCAAACAGCCTCCCGCCCGCATCGAGGGCAGAGTTGGGGCGGGAGGCTGCGATCGCACCTACCCCCAACCCCACCACTGCCGCCACCACCATGCCGCACACCGACAGCTCTACCGTGGCTGGAAAATGGTTTTGAATAATTTGCCAGACGGTCTCCCCCTGGCTAGACAGAGAGCTGCCCAGATCAAAGCGCAGCAAATTGCCCAAGTACCGGACATACTGCAGCCAAATCGGGGCATCTAACCCTAGTTGACCGCGCAGAATATCCTTTGCTTCCTGAGGGGCTCTTGGCCCCAACAGGGCATCAATCGGATCGCCCGGCGTAGCCCTCAGCAGGAGAAACACCACTGTCGTAATCGTCCAGATCATCAGCGGTGCCAGCAGCAGCCGCACCAGGATGTAATATCGCAGTGCGCTAGATCGAGAAGCCATTAAATTTGCTCAGTAATCTGCTCATCAGCCTAGTTCAATTCACCCTCCCAGTAGGCCCGGCAACAGCCCGCCTGGTAAGCGACCCCGGAAACTGGGCCGCCCTAGCCCTACCAGCATCTCTGTGGCAAGGACGTCAGAAAGCCTAACCCAAACTACAGCCTTGACCGGCTAACGTTGTCTTCAGCTTTCTGACCAACGCCATAAATCATCCTTTGCTGATTGACCACAGCAAAAACTGCTGGGTTGGCTGAATAGCAACGCCATCCACACCACTCTGGGCAAAAACATAATCCTTGTTCTGCCACAGCGGAATATAGGGCACGTCCTCAACCAAGATGTTTTGCAGGCTCGTAAGGATCTCCTTACGGGCCTGAACATCCTGTTCTCCTCGCTGCTTCGCCACGAGGTCATTGGCCTCCTTGCTGTAGTAGAAAGAGCCGTTCGCTTGGCTGGCTCCCTTTTCGCACAGAGTTTGGATCGTTCCCTGATCGCAGCTCATAAAGGGCTGGATAAAGGTGTCGGCATCGTAGTAGTCCGGGTACCAGTTAGACAAAACTGCCGGATAGATCCCCTTCTCCACATTCTCCCAAAGCGTTGCCCCTTCTGTGCTTTGAACAGTGACTGTAACCAGTCCGGGTAGCCCTCTTTCGATAGACTCTTTCAGCGTATTGGCCACAATGCTACGGGTAGTTGAGGCAGACGGGTACCAAATCTCAAAGTTAAACGGATTAGCTTCAGAAAACCCTGCTGCCGTCAGCAGTTCTCTGGCTTTAGCAAAATCTCCGTCCCCATAAGCCTCTTTGAAAACCGGCTCGTAGATATCAAAGCTGGTCGGCAGCAAGCTGTAGAGGGGTTCGGCCTGCCCCTGAAAGACGCGATCGTTAATCAAATTTCGATCAATCATGGCCGCAACCGCCTGCCGCACTCTAGGATCGTTCAGGGGCTCGATTTTTTGATTTAGGCTCATGTAATTAATCACGGTGGTGCCGGCCTCTATGACCTGCCAGCCACCAGAGTCTGCCTCTCGCTCCAAACTTGCGATTTGGTCAGGGTCGAGGGTCTGATAAGCCACATCCAAACCGCCGGTCTTAAAAGTGTTGTAGAGGTTGGCTGGGCTGGAGAACATTTGGATATCGATGCCTTGGTTCTCTGGCTGTTCGCCCCAATAGTTCTCATTGACATCCAGCTTAATAGAGTCGCTGGTGAAAGAGGCTAGCTTATAAGGCCCAGAGCCAATAAAAGCTGCGGGCTGAAATTGCCCGGCACCGATTTCATAAGTGTCAGGTGGAACCGGGGTCACTCCCCAGAAGGTGAGCAAAGAGGTAAATGCGGCAAAGGGAGATTTGAGCTTGATCGTTAGCTCATAGTCTCCAGTAGCAGTCACAGACTCAATCTTTTCAGATAGCAGAAAAGCCGGACGGCCGCCGTTTTCCATGAACCGCTGAATCGAAAAGGCCATTACCTCAGCATTAAAAGGGGTGCCGTCGTGCAGGGTGACGTCCTCCCTTAGCGGCATGGTGTAGGTCAACCCATCAGCGCTGATATCGGGCAGAGCAGTGGCTAATTGAGGCTCTAATTCGGTTGTTCCGGGTTGATAGCTGTAGAGGCGATCGCCCAAGTTGTAGAGCAAGATGCCCGGAAAGATCTCATAGGCATCTGCTGGGTCTACGGTTCGAGCTTTGAGCGTGGTGCCAATGGTGACCCGTCCGCCGCTGCTTTCAGCTTGAGAAGTCGGTGCCTGGTTGGGGTTGCTGCCACACCCAACGACCAAGGCCAGACACAGGCTAAACAGTCCAACAAACTGACCAAACACTCGCCACTGGCGGCGAGACAGAGGGCTTCGCTGCTGCGATCGCAGCCTAAAGGCCGATGGAAACATAACCCCGCTCTCCCAATAAGGCACAAACAAACGATCCCGCCTATAGTGCGGGATCTCGAATCTGCATAGTTGTATCACCCCATGCCGTTACTCTGTCAATGCAGCAAAGTACCCATCCAAGGCAGTCAGGGGCGAATTTAGCGCTAAACAAAGGCAAATGCCTACTCAACGGCTGCCTGAACATCCGCTGGCAGTTCCAAGCAATAGCCTGCCCCGTAAACAGTCTTAATATACTTGGGATGCCGGGGATCAGGCTCGAGCTTAGTTCTTAAGTGCCGGACATGAACCCGAATGGTTTCGATGTCATCATTGGGTTCGTAGCCCCAGACTTCCTGCAAAATTTGACTGGGGGAAACCGTTTGACCGTGACGCTGCAGCAGACAGTGCAGCAGCTCAAACTCCAGGTGGGTCAGCTTAACCGTCCGGTCAAACCAAATCGCCTCATACCGCTCAGGAATGAGCGTCAGCGGACCGTAGTTGAGAATCTCGCTGTGCTTAGCCGCTTGGGGGATCCGATCCGTGCGGCGCAGCAAAGCCCGAACTCGGGCTAGCATTTCCTCTAGCTCAAAGGGCTTAGTTAGATAGTCATCTGCTCCAGCATTAAACCCGTCTACCTTGTCCTGGGTCTGTCCTAGAGCCGTCAGCATCAAAATAGGAATTTCGGATGTGCGCTTGTCTCGGCGCAACCGCTGACAGACAGTGAACCCGTCGACCTTAGGCAGCATGAGGTCAAGCATGATCAGATCCGGCAGCAGTTGAACTGCTAGAGCTTGACCCTTAATCCCGTCACTGGCTTGGCTAACGTCATAGCCAGCCATTTCAAGGTTAACTGCAACCAACTCTGCAATTGCAGGGTCATCATCGATGACGAGTATACGAGGCATCATTAAAACGGTTATGTCTATCTAAGACCAGGCGTAAAAGACCTGGAAGTTTATTGAAGCGCTATATAGGATTAAAAAATTCCTATACAGATTGTAAGCCAGCCGCCCAAATTATCCCCGATAACGGGTTCTTGAGCTTACTAGCTTAACGTTTGCTTTATATTAAAACCTTCTTTGCCTTTAAGAGTGTAGTGCTAACAACGACTACAGGCAAAAGAGGGTCTAGTTGGGAAACTCCCCAGGCAGGATTCGAACCTGCGACCAATCGGTTAACAGCCGACCGCTCTACCACTGAGCTACTGAGGATTGCGAAATTCATAGTAGCGAGAATTTTGTACCTTTGGCAACCCCTTAAGCAGAAATTATCCTGCAATCTTCCCCATCTCTCACCTCGAAGCTCCAAAGACTCCACTTTTAGGGCGGTTTGAGCCGTCAAAAGTGGCTCTAGAGGCAATGGGCTGGGCCTGCTTTTTCTAAGGAAGTCTCACTTCAGCCCAAATCTCAGCCGGGTCAACTTATCCCTGGCCCCTTGATCAAGAGTGTGCATGAGAGATCGTTTAACCGGCTTTTGCCGCTGCTTCTGGCGCTGTTTAATCTGGTTAAACGAAGTCTGTACCTCCGACTCAAGCTGAAGCGCCGACATCCATTCTGCTCCGTATCCCATAATCGTGAGTTGCTGAGCCCTGTCAGAGGTCGCAACAATCAGGCGCTGATTTAGGGAAGCTCTCTTGCCCCGGTGCTGAGCACAGACTCGCTCAATGTAGCTATCTGCTGTCTGCCCAAACCCTGTGTAGTAAACAGCTAAGTGCTGAGTAATTACCTCTTGAGCACTGGGAGTCGTCTGGGCATAAGCATCAAACACCAGATGAGTCTCAAAGCCTTGGTAAGCACTATAGTTGGCCAAGACCTCAATCAAATCCCCCCTCGCAATTTCTAGGCCACTCTGATCGCGGGCCTGCTTGAGCGAGGTCCAGGCACCAATGATGTTATAGCCATCCACCAACAGGTGTGCAGTGTAGGAAGGCCGACTCATGACTTCCGGTAAAGCTTATAAGAGGATTAGAAAATCTATAGCTTTACCTTACTTTATATTCTTTAAAACTGAAAAGCTCACCGCAGTTTTGCCCAGCGGCACCCGTTTTGTCTGGCAATCAATCGAGGCGAATTCCCAGCCTAAGGGTCCAGGCTCAAGGTTCTGAGCCTCCAGCCAACAAGCTTTTGAGCCTTTGGGGATGCCCTTGATCCTTGACCTGGCCATTCTCCAGTAAAAAGGCGCGATCGCAATAGTCCAACTCAATTAAGCGATGCGTCACCCAAAGGGCAGTCAACCCTCTTTCCTTAACCAACGATCTCACCTGCATCACCAAATCAATTTGGCTGTCAGGATCAAGCAGCGCTGTCGGTTCATCCAACAATAAAATGCTGCAGTGACGAGCAATGGCTCCAGCGATCGCCACTCGCTGCTTTTGCCCGCCACTAAGCGCATAGATAGGTCGCCGCTTCAGGTGCTCTAGATTGACAGCTGCCAGCGCCTCGTCTACCCGAGCCCGAACCTGGGCGATAGTCAGCCGCTCCTCTACAAGCCCAAACGCCACGTCTGCTCCAACGGTGGGCATAACCAGCTGATGATCGGGATTCTGGAAAACAAATCCCACCGGGTCGTGCACCTTAAAAGTGCCCGTTTGGGGCTGCAGCAAACCCGCTAAAATTCTCAGCAGAGTTGACTTACCACTGCCGTTGCTGCCCAGCAACATGCAAAACTCACCCGCCTCAACGGATAGAGAGCAGCCCTGTAGTACTGATTTTCCAGAGGGCCACTGAAAGCCTAAATCGTTAAGTGCGATCGCAGCAGTCAAAGCCTTACCCCCAACCTATAAAGGCAGCCCACCAATTTAGCCTATTGCTCTGTAGTCAAAGCAAAAAATCCAGGTGGCCGCCCAGAAGCCGTAGCTGTTCCCGACTTCTCAAATATTTGCACCGCCGCTAGTTCGCTCGACAGCACACTAATTTTCTTATTCGGCTGCTGATCACAGGTCAACTCAATAATCGTTGTACTCCCTGTACGTAGCCCTTCCAGCGCAGACTGATAGGCCGCTTCCGCTTCTTCCTCAGTTTTCTTCTGGACCGAGAGCGGTAGGGCCGTGTGCTTCAGTGTCAATTCAATCGTGAACATACCAGCGTTACCCAACAGAAAGTATCAAAGCGTAAAACGCACTACTTTGATTCTGTCAGCATTTCGCAGGAATGGGCAGATCCTCGTAATAAGCATAATTACTCAATCTTCCGTTTGGCTGAGAAACCACTAGAAGATCCCGAGCGAGATCCGTATAATGATAACCACGGTAAAGAAAAGTAAATACTGCTCATAATTCGTAGTGATTTATGCTTATTGCCTTAGATTTTCACTGCGGGTTCAAGGGCAGAGCCTTTATCTTCCCTACTTACATACTTTGTTTGGAGAAACGCGTATGACCATTGCAATGGGACGCGCTCAAGCCCAACGAGGAGCGTTTGACGTTCTCGATGACTGGCTGAAGCGCGATCGCTTTGTCTTCATCGGCTGGTCAGGTCTGCTGTTGTTCCCCTGCGCCTACATGGCCGT